>NZ_JAOWHD010000062.1:0-86888 GCF_030332785.1 Citrobacter sp. Cpo069 | reverse complement strand
CGGTAGTTCAGTTGGTTAGAATACCTGCCTGTCACGCAGGGGGTCGCGGGTTCGAGTCCCGTCCGTTCCGCCACTTATTAGAAAATTAAGCCTGCTACTAAGCAGGCTTAATGATAAGAAGATTTAGGGGCGTAGCTCAGTTGGTAGAGCACCGGTCTCCAAAACCGGGTGTCGCGAGTTCGAGTCTCTCCGCCCCTGCCAGAAACAATCCTTAGCATTATTGCTAAGGATTTTTTTTTTACCTGTAATTTGAGTTTTTCCTTCTTTCTATTTTACTCCCGGCATCCTTGCCAGCGTTTTCCTTAATCTTCCAGAATATTCGTTCTCAGCAGATCACAAATCAGCGCATGTTTATCGCTATTTTGCAGCCAAACTGCATATAACGGGCGTGAAAGCGTTGTACTGTCGGTAACCGTATGGAGATCGCTTTTACCTTTAGCCCAGCTGACCGGTAGCCAGCTAAAACCTTTGAGGACTGAAAGTTGCTGCCTGGCTAATTCTGCCGAACTGGTGGTAAGTACCGGCACTTCATCTCCCGCAATCAATCCAGCCTCGTGTTGCTGAAAGTCAGGTCCCCATTCCAGACGCAGATAATTCAGTTCATCTTTGGTTTGTGAAGGAGAACTGCAATACAGCGCCAGCGTGAAATATCCCAACAGTTGGCTGCTAAATTCGTCCATTTTGGGCGTTTCGGTAGTAATCAATAGATCAAGCTGTCGTTCATGAAGCTGTTTTACTAACGACTGTCGCTGCGCGATCCTCGCTTCAAATTGCAGGCTGGATTGTGGCTCCTGGGATTGGTACAAACGCCCCAGCCAGCCATTAAGCATGCATTCCCAGAGGGATGCGCTGGCACCAATAGAAAACTCGTTATGCCGCGAGGTATTCGCAACCTCCTTACGTGCTGCTTGCCACGTATTCATCAGCGTTTCAGCGTAAGGTAATAATTTTTCACCTGCAGCGGTTAAACGGATATTGTTTCTGTGTCGGGTGAACAGGTTTACACCCAATTGATTTTCCAGTTGTCTGATCCGAAAACTAACCGCTGATTGGGTCAGATAGAGCGCTTCAGCAGCCCTGCCAAAGTGGCGTGTCCGGCTAACTTCCAGGAAAGTTTTTAACAATTCCGTATCCACAACTCGCTCCATAAAATTATTTGTCGTTATGATTTAAATCTTTTGTTTGACGCTCTGTCAAGCGTAACTAATACTCCGCGCCATAAATAGCTCGGCCAAAGAATTAGGAGCGTGCAGGATGGCGGAAAGCTTTACGACGACTAATCGATATTTCGATAATAAATATTATCCCCGCGGATTCTCCCGTCATGGTGATTTCACCATTAAAGAAGCACAACTGCTTGAGCGTCACGGTTATGCTTTCAACGAGCTGGATCTGGGCAAGCGTGAGCCGGTAACGGAAGAAGAAAAACTGTTTGTTGCGGTATGCCGTGGTGAGCGCGAACCGGTTACCGAAGCTGAACGTGTGTGGTCCAAATACATGACGCGCATTAAGCGTCCAAAACGCTTCCACACGCTGTCTGGCGGGAAACCTCAGGTGGAAGGTGCGGAAGACTACACCGAATCTGATGATTAATAAAAAAGGGCGAAAGCCCTTTTTTTATGCCAGTAGTTTCTGCAAATGAATGAGTAATCTGTCTATCGCCCGATACCCAACAGCCTCCTGTAAGTGCTGGCGAGAGATATGGTCAGATTGTTCTATATCCGCGATCGTTCGAGCGACCTTTATCAGGCGTAACCAGGCGCGGATGGATAATCCGAGATGCGTGAGCGTTTCTTCAAGCCACTGCGCATCGTCGCTACGCAATGGACAGTATTTATGGATATCCTGACTGTCCAGGTGCGCATTTAACTTATTCTGCCGCCGATACTGACGCTCTCGTGCTGCCATAACGCGTTGCTTCACCGTTGCGCTATCTTCCCCTTTTACCTGGCTCTGGCTGAGTATGCCGGGCGGCGGTAAGGGGATTTCGAGGGAGAGATCGAAGCGGTCAAGAAATGGACCTGATAATCGATTGAGGTAGCGTAGCGTCTGCTCTGGGGTACAGCGGTTATGGTTCCCCTGATAATGTCCTGTTGGGCTGGGATTCATGGCAGCAATAAGCTGAAAACGCGCGGGGTAAGTTATTTTTGCCCGAGTGCGGGATAAATGAATCTGCCCGGACTCAATGGGCTCTCGCAGTGCATCCAGCGTGCGCCGCTCAAACTCGGGAAGTTCATCCAGAAACAGTATGCCGTTATGCGCCAGAGATATCTCGCCTGGCGCAGGAATAGAGCCGCCACCGACCATGGCAGTTAATGAAGCACTGTGATGCGGCGAACGAAAAGGGCGTTGTTTCCACTGTTTTTGTAGCGTGTCGGAATTGACCAGACTTAGAATCGCGGCGCTTTCCAGTGCTTCATCATTGCTTAGTGGCGGAAGCAATCCTCTCAGGCGACTGGCCAGCATGGTCTTACCCGTTCCCGGCGGCCCGATGAGTAAGAGGTTATGACCGCCAGCTGCGGTAAGTTCCAGTCCGCGTTTACCCTGTTCCTGGCCGATAACATCGCTCAGATCATCTGCTAATGCGCAGGGGGTAAAATCTGCCGATGATGGTCTGTCTAAATCATGCTTACCTTCGAGAAATGCGCATACGGCCTGTAGATGATCGGCTATCAGGCACCCTTCACCGTGTATCAGTCCCACTTCAGCTGCATTCTCTTTTGCGACAATAATTCTCCTGCCTGCGCGAATAGCTTCAGTTGCACTTGATATCGCACCGGGAACGCCGCGTAACGCGCCTGTAAGCGCTAATTCGCCTACCAGCTCATATGTATCGAGGTTATGGGTTGTAAGCTGCTCAGACGCTGCCAGAAGCGCAACTGCGATAGGTAAATCATATCGTCCCCCTTCTTTCGGGAGATCGGCCGGAGCGAGGTTTATGGTTATCTTCTTTGCCGGGAATTCATAACCGCTATTAATAATCGCACTGCGAACTCGATCGCGAGCCTCTTTTACCGTTGTTTCGGGTAATCCCACCATGGTTAAACCAGGCAAACCATTGCTGATATGTACCTCGATGGTAATGGCTGGCGCATTCACGCCCAGCGCAGCGCGTGTGTGAACAATCGATAGTGACATAAGCCCTCCTGATGAAAGCATTATGTCGCAATACATCGCGGCAAGATTTCACATAATTACGGTTTTTAGAGGCTTATTCCTGTGTTTTTATGTAGCTCAATACTGCTTGCATAAAGCCTGGAATAGCGCTCGCAAACGCTTTTGAATAACGTTTTTAGTAGGAAACGGGTTGCCGAGAATCACCTGAAACGTGAAATATTTTCACTTTTGATTTTTTGTATAAAAAACAACGATATTTATCTAATCCGTTAACGGCGTCAGAAAAACGAATAAAAAAATATCTTGTGTCATTTGCAAATTCTATGGTAACTCTTTAGGTATTCCTTCGAACAAGATGCAAGAAAATACAAAAATGACAGCCCTTCTACGAGTGATTAGCCTGGTCGTGATTAGCGTGGTGGTGATTATTATCCCACCGTGCGGGGCTGCACTTGGACGAGGAAAGGCTTAGAAAACAAGCCTTAACGAACTAAGACCCCCGCACCGAAAGGTCCGGGGGTTTTTTTTGACCTTAAAAACATACATGAGGAGCAGAAAGTGAACGGTAGCATAAAATTCTGTTTCTCAAGATTTACGGCGGGGATGTAACTATGAATGGGGCACAGTGGGTGGTACATGCGTTGCGTGCACAAGGGGTTCAAACCGTCTTTGGTTATCCTGGTGGCGCAATTATGCCGGTTTACGATGCGTTGTATGACGGCGGCGTAGAACACCTGTTGTGCCGACACGAGCAGGGTGCGGCAATGGCGGCAATTGGCTATGCCCGTGCGACCGGTAAAACCGGTGTGTGTATCGCCACTTCAGGTCCTGGCGCTACCAACCTGATCACCGGACTCGCCGATGCGCTGTTAGATTCTGTTCCGGTGGTGGCGATCACCGGCCAGGTGGCCTCACCTTTCATTGGAACGGATGCGTTCCAGGAAGTGGACGTTCTGGGTATGTCTTTGTCCTGCACCAAACACAGTTTCCTGGTGCAGTCACTGGAAGAGCTGCCGCGCATCATGGCAGAGGCTTTCGCTGTGGCGAACTCCGGTCGTCCGGGTCCGGTTCTGGTTGATATCCCGAAAGACATCCAGCTGGCCAGCGGTACGCTGGAGCCGTATTTTACGACCGTCGAAAGCGTAGAGGTTTTCCCGCACGCTGACGTTGAGCAGGCGCGTAAAATGCTGGCGCAGGCGCAAAAACCGATCCTGTACGTCGGTGGCGGCGTTGGTATGGCGCAGGCGGTCCCGGCCCTGCGTGAATTTATCGCGGTAACCCAAATGCCGGTCGCCTGCACGCTGAAAGGTCTGGGCGCAGTAGAAGCTGACTACCCATACTATTTGGGTATGTTGGGAATGCATGGCACTAAAGCGGCAAATTTCGCGGTGCAAGAATGTGATTTACTGATTGCCGTGGGCGCGCGTTTTGATGACCGGGTGACCGGCAAGCTGAATACCTTCGCGCCGAACGCCAGCGTGATCCACATGGATATCGACCCTGCGGAAATGAACAAGCTGCGCCAGGCGCACGTCGCCCTGCAGGGTGATTTAAATTCTCTGCTGCCGGCATTGCAGCAATCTCTGAAGATTGACGCATGGCGTCAGCATAGCGCTGAACTGCGCACAGAGCATACCTGGCGCTATGATCATCCCGGTGAGGCTATCTACGCGCCACTGTTGTTGAAGCAGTTGTCCGATCGCAAACCCGCAGACAGCGTAGTGACAACGGATGTTGGTCAGCATCAGATGTGGTCGGCGCAGCATATGACCTACACCCGCCCGGAAAACTTCATCACCTCGAGCGGCCTGGGTACGATGGGCTTTGGCCTGCCAGCAGCGGTTGGCGCGCAGGTTGCTCGCCCGAACGATACGGTAATCTGTATCTCCGGTGACGGTTCCTTCATGATGAATGTACAGGAGCTGGGCACCGTAAAACGCAAGCAGTTGCCGCTGAAAATAGTCTTACTCGACAACCAGCGGTTAGGCATGGTGCGACAATGGCAGCAGCTGTTTTTCCAGGAACGTTATAGCGAAACCACCCTTACCGATAACCCCGATTTCCTCATGTTGGCCAGCGCCTTCGGCATACCAGGTCAACACATCACCCGTAAAGACCAGGTTGAAGCGGCACTCGACACCATGCTGAACAGCGAGGGGCCATACCTGCTTCATGTCTCAATCGACGAACTTGAGAATGTCTGGCCTCTGGTACCGCCAGGTGCCAGTAACTCAGAAATGCTGGAGAAATTATCATGATGCAACATCAGGTCGCCGTTGAGGCTCGTTTCAATCCGGAAACGTTAGAACGTGTTTTACGCGTGGTACGCCATCGTGGTTTTCAGGTGTGCTCCATGAATATGGAAGCCGCCAGCGATGCGCAAAATATAAATATCGAATTGACCGTTGCCAGCCCCCGGTCGGTCGACTTACTGTTTAGTCAGTTAAGTAAACTGGTAGACGTTGCACATGTTGCTATCTGCCAGAGCACAACCACATCACAACAAATCCGCGCCTGAGCGCAAAAGGAAGAAAAATGACGACGAAAAAAGCTGATTACATTTGGTCTAATGGCGAGATGATTCGTTGGGAAGACGCGAAGGTTCACGTGATGTCCCACGCGCTGCACTACGGTACTTCAGTATTCGAAGGCATCCGTTGCTACGATTCTCACAAAGGGCCGGTGGTGTTCCGTCATCGCGAGCATATGCAGCGTCTGCGTGATTCAGCCAAGATCTATCGTTTTCCGGTTTCTCAGAGCGTTGATGAGCTGATGGAAGCTTGCCGCGAGGTGATTCGTAAAAACAATCTGACCAGCGCCTATATCCGTCCGCTAGTGTTTGTTGGCGACGTGGGGATGGGCGTTAACCCGCCAGCGGGATACACCACTGACGTGATCATCGCCGCGTTCCCGTGGGGTTCTTACCTTGGTGCAGAAGCGCTGGAGCAGGGGATCGACGCGATGGTTTCTTCCTGGAACCGCGTTGCGCCGAACACCATCCCTACTGCTGCTAAAGCTGGCGGTAACTATCTGTCTTCGCTGCTGGTGGGTAGCGAAGCGCGTCGTCATGGCTATCAGGAAGGCATTGCGCTGGACGTGAATGGCTACATCTCCGAAGGTGCGGGCGAAAACCTGTTTGAAGTAAAAGACGGCATTCTGTTTACCCCGCCGTTTACCTCTTCCGCGCTGCCGGGTATCACTCGTGATGCGATCATTAAGCTGGCGAAAGATCTCGATATCGAAGTGCGTGAGCAGGTGCTGTCCCGTGAATCACTGTACCTGGCCGATGAAGTGTTCATGTCCGGTACCGCGGCCGAAATCACCCCAGTACGCAGTGTCGATGGTATCCAGGTGGGCGAAGGCCGCTGCGGTCCGGTCACCAAACGCATCCAGCAGGCCTTCTTTGGCCTCTTCACCGGTGAAACGGAAGATAAATACGGCTGGTTGGATCAGGTTAATCAATAAACATAAATTTGGGACGGCACGCACCGTCCCAATTATTAGACAGACGGGAGTTAATCAAGCATGCCTAAGTATCGTTCTGCTACCACCACCCACGGCCGCAATATGGCGGGTGCCCGCGCATTGTGGCGCGCCACCGGGATGACCGATGATGACTTCGGTAAACCGATTATCGCTGTGGTGAACTCCTTTACCCAGTTTGTGCCGGGTCACGTCCACCTGCGCGATCTCGGTAAGCTGGTTGCCGAACAAATCGAAGCCTCAGGCGGCGTGGCGAAAGAGTTCAACACCATTGCTGTGGATGATGGTATCGCCATGGGTCATGGCGGCATGCTGTATTCACTGCCGTCGCGTGAGCTGATCGCTGACTCCGTTGAGTACATGGTTAATGCCCACTGCGCCGATGCGATGGTCTGTATCTCCAACTGCGACAAAATCACCCCCGGGATGTTAATGGCCTCTCTGCGCCTGAACATCCCGGTTATCTTCGTTTCCGGCGGCCCGATGGAAGCCGGGAAAACCAAGCTCTCTGACCAAATCATCAAATTGGATCTGGTTGATGCGATGATTCAGGGCGCTGACCCGAAAGTTTCCGACTCACAAAGCGAGCAGGTTGAACGTTCCGCTTGCCCAACCTGCGGCTCCTGTTCCGGTATGTTCACCGCTAACTCGATGAACTGCCTGACCGAAGCGCTGGGCTTGTCGCAGCCGGGTAACGGTTCGCTGCTGGCGACTCACGCCGACCGTAAAGAACTTTTCCTCACCGCAGGCCAGCGCATCGTCGAGCTGACCAAACGTTATTATGAGCAGGACGATGCTTCCGCGCTGCCGCGCAACATTGCCAGCAAGGCAGCGTTTGAGAACGCCATGACGCTGGATATCGCCATGGGCGGCTCCACCAATACCGTTCTGCACCTACTGGCGGCCGCGCAGGAAGCGGAAATCGACTTCACCATGAGTGATATCGACAAGCTGTCCCGCAAAGTCCCGCAGCTGTGTAAAGTGGCGCCGAGTACGCAGAAATACCATATGGAAGACGTGCACCGCGCAGGCGGCGTACTGGGTATTTTAGGCGAACTGGATCGTGCTGGACTGCTGAACCGCGACGTGAAAAACGTGCTGGGGCTGACTCTGCCGCAAACGCTCGATCGGTATGACGTGATGTTGACCAAAGACGACGCGGTGAAAAAAATGTTCCGTGCAGGCCCGGCCGGCATTCGTACTACCCAGGCGTTCTCACAGGACTGCCGTTGGGATACGCTGGATGACGACCGCGCTGAAGGCTGCATTCGCTCGCTGGAGCATGCTTACAGCAAAGACGGCGGTCTGGCAGTTCTGTACGGTAACTTCGCGGAAAACGGCTGTATTGTAAAAACCGCAGGCGTGGATGACAGCATCCTGAAATTCACCGGCCCGGCAAAAGTGTATGAAAGCCAGGACGATGCGGTTGAAGCCATCCTCGGCGGTAAAGTGGTGGCTGGCGACGTGGTTGTCATTCGCTACGAAGGGCCGAAAGGCGGGCCTGGCATGCAGGAAATGCTCTACCCCACCACCTTCCTGAAATCGATGGGCCTCGGTAAGGCTTGCGCGCTGATTACCGACGGTCGTTTCTCCGGCGGTACTTCGGGGCTTTCCATTGGTCACGTTTCTCCGGAAGCGGCCAGCGGCGGTAATATCGCGATTATCGAAGATGGTGACATGATTGCCATCGATATCCCGAATCGTGGTATTCAACTTCAACTGAGTGATGCGGAAATCGCTGCGCGCCGTGAAGCGCAGGAAGCTCGCGGTGACAAAGCCTGGACGCCAAAGGATCGTCAGCGTCAGGTCTCCTTTGCACTGCGCGCTTACGCCAGCCTGGCAACCAGTGCCGACAAAGGTGCGGTGCGCGATAAGTCGAAGCTCGGGGGATAATGACCATGGCGGATTCACAACCTCTATCCGGCGCTCCTGAGGGCGCCGAGTATCTCAGAGCGGTACTGCGTGCGCCGGTATACGAAGCGGCACAGGTAACGCCGCTACAGAAAATGGAAAAACTCTCTTCGCGCCTCGACAATGTCATTCTGGTGAAGCGCGAAGACCGTCAACCTGTTCACAGCTTCAAGCTACGCGGTGCCTATGCCATGATGGCGGGCTTGACCGAAGAGCAAAAAGCGCATGGCGTCATTACCGCATCGGCTGGTAATCATGCTCAGGGCGTCGCTTTCTCTTCTGCGCGATTAGGCGTGAAGGCGCTGATTGTCATGCCAACGGCTACCGCCGATATCAAAGTCGACGCCGTTCGCGGCTTCGGCGGAGAAGTGCTGCTGCACGGCGCGAACTTTGATGAAGCCAAAGCCAAAGCGATTGAATTGTCGCAGCAGCAGGGGTTTACCTGGGTGCCGCCGTTCGATCATCCGATGGTGATTGCCGGGCAGGGCACGCTGGCGCTGGAGCTGCTCCAGCAGGACGCGCATCTCGATCGCGTCTTTGTGCCAGTTGGCGGCGGTGGTCTGGCGGCAGGTGTTGCGGTGCTAATTAAACAGCTGATGCCGCAAATCAAAGTGATTGCCGTGGAAGCCGAAGATTCGGCCTGTCTGAAAGCGGCGCTGGATGCCGGTCATCCGGTGGATCTGCCGCGAGTGGGTCTCTTTGCCGAAGGCGTGGCGGTCAAACGTATTGGCGATGAAACCTTCCGTCTGTGCCAGGAATACCTCGACGATATTATTACCGTGGATAGCGATGCTATTTGCGCGGCAATGAAAGACCTGTTCGAGGATGTACGTGCGGTGGCGGAGCCTTCCGGGGCGCTGGCGCTGGCGGGGATGAAAAAATACATCGCCCAGCATAATATTCGCGGTGAGCGTCTGGCGCATGTTCTTTCCGGCGCTAACGTTAACTTCCACGGCCTGCGCTACGTTTCCGAACGTTGCGAGCTGGGGGAACAGCGCGAAGCCTTGCTGGCCGTGACCATCCCGGAAGAAAAGGGCAGCTTCCTGAAGTTTTGCCAACTGCTGGGCGGGCGCTCGGTGACCGAGTTTAACTACCGCTTTGCTGATGCGAAAGACGCCTGCATTTTTGTCGGCGTACGTCTGAGCCGTGGGCTGGAAGAGCGTAAGGAAATCCTGCAACTGCTCAATGAGGGCGGCTATAGCGTGGTGGATCTGTCTGATGACGAGATGGCGAAGCTACACGTGCGCTATATGGTCGGTGGACGTCCGTCGAAACCCTTACAGGAACGTCTTTATAGCTTCGAATTTCCGGAGTCGCCGGGGGCGTTGCTCAAATTCCTGCATACCCTGGGGACGCACTGGAATATTTCATTGTTCCACTATCGCAGTCACGGCACTGACTATGGTCGTGTGCTGGCGGCGTTTGAGTTGGGTGAACACGAGCCTGATTTCGAAACGCGGCTGAATGAACTGGGTTATGACTGTCATGATGAAACACATAACCCGGCGTTCAGGTTCTTCCTGGCGGGTTAACGACAGCCATTAAAAAAGGGTTCATGTAAAAACATGAACCCTTTTTGCTACTGTATCAGCAGATTACAGAGTGATAACGTCGAATTCGACTTCGGTATTCACGTCAGCATCGTAATCCACACCGTCGAGGGCAAAACCGAACAGGTTCAGGAATTCCTGCTTGTATCCTGCATAGTCAGTTTCTTGCGCCAGGTTTTCGGTAGTGATCAGCGGCCACAGATCGCGACATGCCTGCTGAATGTCGTCACGCAGTTCCCAGTCATCCATACGGATACGCTGGTTGTCATCAAGCGCCACTTTATCGCCGTACAGGCTGGTGGTCATCAGACGGTTGATCTGCTCAATACAACCTTCGTGAATCCCTTGCGCTTTCATCAGCTTGAAGACCATGGAGATGTACAGTGGCATTACCGGAATCGCAGAAGATGCCTGGGTGATGACGGACTTCAGTACGGCAACGTTAGCGGAACCGTTCAGCGGTGCCAGCTGGTTACGCAGTTCTCCCGCCGCGCGATCGAGGTCTTCTTTCGCTTTGCCCAGCGCGCCGTGCCAGTAGATTGGCCAGGTCAGGTCGGTACCGATGTAGGAGTAGGCTACGGTTTTCACGCCATCAGCCAGCACGCCCGCTTCGCTCAGCGCGCCCATCCACAGTTCCCAGTCTTCGCCGCCCATGACGGTGACGGTGTTCTGAACTTCTTCTTCGGTTGCCGGCTCAATGCTGGCGGTGATGATCTGATCTTTGTTGGTATCGATCGCTTTAGAGGTGTAAACCTCACCGATTGGCTTCAGCGCTGAACGGACGATTTCACCGGTTTTCGGCATTTTACGCACTGGGGAAGCCAGTGAGTAAACCACCAGGTCAATCTGACCCAGGTCTTCTTTGATCAGTTTGATCACTTCATCACGGCATTCGTCAGAGAACGCATCGCCGTTGATGCTTTTGGAGTACAGACCTTCACGCTTGGCCGCTTCGTCGAAAGCTGCAGAGTTATACCAGCCTGCGGAACCTGGTTTGGTATCCGTGCCCGGTTTTTCGAAAAATACGCCGATAGTGGCGGCACCGCTGCCAAAGGCGGCGGAAATTCTGGAAGCCAGACCGTAACCGGTGGAAGCACCGATCACCAGCACGCGAGACGGGCCGTTCTCGATTTTCCCGTTCTGCTTAACATACTCGATCTGCTTTTCCACGTTGACTTTGCAGCCAGTCGGATGGGTCGTTGTACAGATGAATCCACGAATTTTTGGTTTGATTATCATAATGATGGCTAATTAAGTTTGTATTTTCGCTGTCAAGTGCGCAATGACACCGTCTGTTCTGGCCTGCTTAACGCGATGGTTAACAAGCCCCCCACTACAATGGATCACGACATTATACAGAAAAGGAGCGCCAATACTGAATCTACCACTGATTTTAGACCTGACGCTGGTGCTACTCTGCGGATTTACGTTCCAGAACAATCTTCCAAAACGCGTCGATCAGTGGTTCATGCAGCCGCTTTTTCGGCGCGCAGACGCCAAGCTCGAACGGTGTTTTTTCGTCACTTCGCTCTAAAATCATCACGCGATTACGCACCGGCTCCGGGCTGTTTTCTAGCACCACTTCCGGCAGCAGCGCCACGCCGCAGCCCAGCGCCACCATTGAGACCATCGCTTCGTGGCCACCCACCGTGGCGTAAATTGATGGGTTGCTGATTTTGTGACGGCGGAACCACAGCTCGATACGGCGGCGTACTGGACCCTGATCGGCCATGATAAACGGCACCGTCGACCAGTCCGGCTTATCGACCGATACCTGATTACGCACCGGGCAGGGCAACGCCGGAGCGATCAACACAACCGTCAGATTCTCCAGCATCGAGAACGCCACCGCGCCAGGCAGTGTTTCGGGCTTACCGGCAATCGCCAGATCGGCTTCACCAGTGACCACTTTATCCATCGCATCGGCGGCGTCGCCGGTGGTGAGCTTAATTTCCACTGACGGATGCTCGGCGCGGAAACGGTCAAGGATTGGCGGCAGATGGCTGTAGGCGGCAGTTACCGAACAGAAAATATGCAGTTCGCCTGACAGCGACGGCCCTTGTTGATCGAGAGTGTGGCGTAACTGCTGGTACTGCAACAGCGTCTGTTGGGCAAACACGCGCAGCTCTTCACCGGCTTCGGTCAGCGTAACCGTGCGGTTATCGCGCACAAACAGCGGCTGGCCGAGGTCTTCTTCGAGGCGCTGAATCTGCCGGGAAAGCGTGGATGGGCTGACGTGCATTGCCCGCGCGCTGCGGCCAAAGTGACGACTTTCAGCCAAATGCAGGAACATTTTCAGATCGCGTAAATCCACAGACGAGCCTCCGATTTTCTACGTTGCATAAATTGCAATGTGACGTTGTGAATATATCAATTTCCGCAATAAATTTCCTGTTGTAATGTGGATTCAATCTCGCAAATACAAATCTGCGAACCGAATAATAAGCACCACAACACAACATCACGGAGTACACCATCATGGCTAACTACTTTAATACACTGAACCTGCGCCAGCAGCTGGCACAGCTGGGTAAATGTCGCTTTATGGGTCGCGACGAATTCGCCGATGGTGCGAGCTACCTTCAGGGTAAAAAAGTGGTCATCGTCGGCTGTGGCGCCCAGGGTCTGAACCAGGGCCTGAACATGCGTGACTCCGGTCTGGATATCTCCTACGCACTGCGTAAAGAAGCCATTGCTGAGAAGCGTGCTTCCTGGCGTAAAGCGACCGAAAACGGCTTCAAAGTGGGTACCTACGAAGAGCTGATCCCGCAGGCTGATCTGGTGGTTAACCTGACGCCGGACAAGCAGCACTCCGACGTTGTGCGTTCTGTACAGCCGCTGATGAAAGACGGCGCGGCGCTGGGTTACTCCCACGGCTTCAACATCGTGGAAGTGGGCGAGCAGATCCGTAAAGACATCACCGTTGTGATGGTGGCACCGAAATGCCCGGGTACTGAAGTTCGTGAAGAGTACAAACGTGGTTTCGGCGTACCTACGCTGATCGCCGTTCACCCGGAAAATGATCCGAAAGGCGAAGGCATGGCGATTGCTAAAGCCTGGGCTGCGGCCACCGGCGGTCACCGTGCTGGCGTACTGGAGTCCTCCTTCGTTGCGGAAGTGAAATCTGACCTGATGGGTGAGCAGACTATCCTGTGCGGTATGCTGCAGGCCGGTTCTCTGCTGTGCTTCGATAAGCTGGTGGAAGAGGGTACTGACCCGGCATATGCTGAAAAACTGATTCAGTTCGGCTGGGAAACCATCACCGAAGCGCTGAAGCAGGGCGGCATCACTCTGATGATGGACCGTCTTTCTAACCCGGCGAAACTGCGTGCTTACGCGCTGTCCGAACAGCTGAAAGAGATCATGGCACCGCTGTTCCAGAAACACATGGATGACATCATCTCCGGTGAATTCTCTTCCGGCATGATGGCTGACTGGGCCAACGACGATAAGAAACTGCTGACCTGGCGTGAAGAGACCGGCAAAACCGCGTTCGAAACCGCTGCCCAGTTCGACGGTAAAATCGGCGAGCAGGAATACTTTGATAAAGGCGTTCTGATGATTGCGATGGTGAAAGCGGGCGTTGAGCTGGCGTTCGAAACCATGGTGGATTCCGGCATCATCGAAGAATCTGCTTACTACGAATCACTGCACGAACTGCCGCTGATCGCCAACACCATTGCCCGTAAGCGTCTGTACGAAATGAACGTGGTTATCTCTGATACCGCAGAATACGGCAACTACCTGTTCTCTTACGCTTGCGTACCGCTGCTGAAAGAGTTCATGACCACCCTGCAGACCGGCGACCTGGGCAAAGCGATTGCTGAAGGCGCGGTAGACAACGCGCAGCTGCGTGACGTGAACGATGCGATTCGCGGCCATGCTATCGAGAAAGTGGGCCAGAAACTGCGTGGCTACATGACCGATATGAAGCGCATTGCGGTCGCAGGATAATTCCTCATAGAGGAATGGCATATCAACAGCGCTTCGTAGGCCGGATAAGCGAAGCGCTATCCGGCAAAAAAAGCCCGGTGTTTAAACACCGGGCTTTCTATTAGTTACGGTACAGCACTTTAATGATGTGGTAACCGAACTGAGTGTGCAGCGGGCCGGTTGGCTCCAGCACAGGGCAGGAAAAGACCACTTTATCGAACGCCGGAACCATCTGGCCCTGACGGAATTCGCCTAAATCACCGCCGCGTTTGCCTGATGGGCAGATGGAGTGTTTCTTCGCCAGTTTGCCGAAGTCGGCGCCGTTTTTAATCTGTTCCAGAAGATCCAATGCCAGTTTCTCTTCTTTAACAAGGATATGCACTGCTGCTGCTGTTTTTGCCATGATCGTGCCTTGAGTGGGGTGGTTAAGGCTGGCTATACTACCACGCTGTTATTCTCCCCTCCCGACTTTCATGAGTGACCCTTTATGCGTTTGAACCCCGGACAACAACAAGCCGTCGAATTCGTCACCGGACCTTGCCTGGTGCTGGCGGGAGCGGGTTCCGGCAAGACGCGTGTTATCACCAACAAAATAGCCCATCTGATCCGTGAATGTGGCTATCAGGCACGACATATTGCGGCAGTGACCTTTACCAATAAGGCTGCGCGCGAGATGAAAGAGCGCGTGGCGCAAACGCTGGGTCGTAAAGAGGCGCGTGGGTTGATGATCTCCACTTTCCACACACTGGGACTGGATGTCATTAAGCGCGAATATGCGGCGCTGGGGATGAAGTCGAACTTCTCGCTGTTTGACGATACCGACCAGGTGGCCCTGCTTAAGGAACTGACCGAAGGGCTAATTGAAGACGATAAGCTTATTCTCCAGCAGCTGATCTCGACGATCTCCAACTGGAAAAACGATCTGATGACTCCGGCGCAGGCGGCAGCCAGCGCAAAGGGCGAGCGCGATCGTATTTTTGCCCACTGCTATGGTCTGTATGACGCGCATATGAAGGCGTGTAACGTCCTCGATTTTGACGATCTTATCCTGCTTCCTACTCTGCTGCTACAGCGCAATGAAGAAGTGCGTGAGCGCTGGCAAAACAGAATCCGCTACCTGCTGGTGGATGAATATCAGGATACCAACACCAGCCAGTATGAGCTGGTGAAGTTGCTGGTAGGGAAACGTGCGCGCTTTACCGTCGTGGGCGATGACGATCAGTCGATCTACTCCTGGCGCGGCGCCCGTCCGCAGAACCTGGTACTGTTGAGCAAAGATTTTCCGGCTTTACAGGTGGTGAAGCTGGAGCAAAACTACCGTTCATCAGGTCGCATCCTTAAGGCGGCGAACATCCTCATTGCGAACAATCCACACGTCTTTGAAAAGCGGCTCTTTTCTGAGCTGGGCTACGGCGCTGAGCTGAAGGTGCTGAGCGCAAATAATGAAGAGCATGAAGCCGAACGTGTGACCGGGGAATTAATTGCCCATCACTTTGTGAACAAGACGCAATATAAAGACTACGCCATCCTTTATCGCGGTAATCATCAGTCGCGCGTGTTCGAAAAGTTTCTGATGCAGAACCGTATCCCGTACAAAATTTCCGGCGGAACATCGTTCTTCTCGCGTCCGGAGATTAAAGATTTGCTGGCCTACCTGCGTGTGCTGAGCAACCCGGATGACGACAGCGCATTTTTGCGCATCGTAAACACGCCAAAGCGTGAAATCGGTCCGGCCACGCTGCAAAAGTTGGGTGAATGGGCGATGACGCGTAATAAAAGCCTGTTTACCGCCAGCTTTGATATGGGGCTTAGCCAGACACTGACCGGGCGCGGGTATGATTCTCTGACCCGCTTTACGCACTGGCTGGGTGAAATTCAGCGCCTGGCGGAGCGCGAACCGGTTGCCGCTGTACGCGATCTGATTCACGGTATTGATTACGAATCCTGGCTGTATGAAACCTCGCCGAGCCCGAAAGCGGCTGAAATGCGTATGAAAAACGTCAATACGCTGTTCAGCTGGATGACGGAGATGCTGGAAGGCAGTGAGCTGGAAGAGCCGATGACCCTGACCCAGGTCGTTACCCGCTTTACCCTGCGCGACATGATGGAGCGTGGAGAGAGCGAAGAAGAGCTGGATCAGGTGCAGTTGATGACGCTGCATGCATCAAAAGGGCTGGAGTTCCCTTACGTGTTTATGGTGGGAATGGAAGAAGGATTTTTGCCGCACCAGAGCAGTATCGATGAAGACAATATCGACGAAGAACGTCGTCTGGCTTACGTAGGGATTACGCGTGCACAGAAAGAACTCATCTTCACGCTGTGTAAAGAGCGTCGTCAGTACGGTGAGCTGGTGCGTCCGGAACCGAGTCGTTTCCTGCTGGAGCTGCCACAGGATGACGTTATCTGGGAACAAGAGCGTAAAGTGGTGAGCGCTGAGGAGCGGATGCAAAAAGGGCAGGCCAGCATCGCTAATATTCGGGCAATGATGGCGAAAGCCAAAGCGAAGTAGGTATTTTGTAGGCCGGATACGTGTAAACGCGCGCTATCCGGCAACCAATATCTAATGAACGTCCAGTGGCCAGTGGACATAGCTTTGCCACTGACTTTCCTGATCGATTAACTCTTTACCCAGCGGATGATGTTCCAGCCAGCCTTCTGGTAGCGTGACCGTCAGGTGCTCGTTTCTTGCATCCATTTGAATTTCCGGCACAAGATCGTCACGGCGGCGGCTGGCGAAGATGATCGCCAAACGTAGCAAACGGCAAAGATGCTCCGCGATGCGCGGTGGCACTGCGTTTTGCTGGTGGAGCGAAGAGAGGTCGACGGGATTGGTCTGGTTGAGTAACAGCGTTGCTAGCAGTTTCTTTTGCGCAGGGGTAAAACCCGGAAGATCGAGATTGCGCACCAGATAAGCGGCATGCTGTGGCGCCTGTTTAAAATCAACGCTCAGGCCAATTTCATGCAGCTGACAGGCACTAATCAGTAGTTCGCGGCTAATCGGTTCAAGATGCCACTTTTTTTCTACCTGATCGAGAAATTTAGTCGCTAAATTGGCAACGCGATGTGCTTGCTCTGTATCGACCATAAAGCGACGCTGGATATTGCGTAATGTGCGGCTACGAATATCCTGATCCACCGCCAGATGCAGCATGCCGTAGACCAGACCTTCACGTAATGCGCCGCCGGCCAAGGTCATGCATTGAATGTTCAGTTCGGTGAAAATAGCAATCAGAATGGCCAGCCCGCTGGGGAAAACCAGCGCACGTTCCAGCGTTAACCCTTCGATTTCCAGCTCTTCCAGACGACCGCAGTGAATGGCGCGCTGCTTAAGCTGCTGCAGTTTGGCCAACGTAATACGCTCATCCATACCCTGCGCCATCATGATTTCCTGCAACGCCTGGACGGTACCAGAGGCACCAACGCAAACTTTCCAGCCATGAAAACGCAGTTTGTCGGCGACCGGGCGCAGAACTTCACGTGCGGCCTTCTCTGCCTCGTCAAAGTTTTCCTGTGCCAGATTACGATCGGTAAAATAGCGTTCGAGCCAGGTGACGCAGCCCATCGACAGGCTGAACAGAGAGGTGGTTTGTGCGCCGGAACCGGTGACTAATTCAGTGCTGGCGCCACCAATATCCACAACCAGACGCTGATCGGCACCGCCGGTTGTGTGGGCCACACCTTGATAAATCAGTCGCGCTTCTTCTTCACCGCTAATCACCTGGACAGGGCAGCCAAGGATCTCTTGCGCTTTGGCAATAAACACATCGGCATTTACGGCGATGCGTAATGTTGCCGTGGCGACCACCCGGATTTGTGGATGCGGAATATCCTGCAGACGTTCAGCAAACAGGCGCAAACATTGCCAGCCGCGCTCCATCGCTTCAACAGAGAGCTCGTTGTCACCGTTGAGTCCAGCGGCCAGACGCACTTTGCGTTTGATACGCGTGAGCGTCTGGATGCTTCCTGCCACCTCGCGTACAACCAGCATATGAAAACTATTCGAGCCGAGATCGATTGCTGCATACAGCGAAGTAGAATTCATACACTTCATCCTTCAACCTGTATCTGTGTTGGCTGCGTTCTCTCACCCGAATCACCTACTAAAATAAGCTCATCGGGATTCGTTTTCTTGCCGCCTTGATACAGGCTGAATGATTTTGTGTATGGCATAACTTTTCTTAACCTGAACGACGACGATTACGCTGAGCACCACCGGTACGGCGTGGGCCATTGCCTGTACGCGGGCGCGTTAAGCGCAACGGTTTCGGCAGATCGGTCATCAGCGCATCCGGGTTATATTTGCTGACCGGAATCGAGTGGCCGATATAGGTCTCGATTGCGGGTAAATTCAGCGCGTACTCTTCACAGGCCAGGCTGATAGAGTGACCGCTTGCGCCAGCACGTCCGGTACGACCGATTCGGTGAACGTAATCTTCACAGTCATCCGGCAGGTCATAGTTAAATACGTGCGTTACTGCTGGGATATGCAGGCCACGCGCAGCGACATCCGTCGCAACGAGAATGTCGAGATCGCCACGGGTGAACTCATCAAGAATACGCAGACGTTTTTTCTGTGCTACGTCACCGGTCAGCAGACCGACGCGATGACCGTCCGCAGCAAGGCTGCCCCAGATATCTTCACAACGATGCTTGGTGTTAGCAAAAACAATGGCGCGATCTGGCCACTCTTCTTCAATCAGCGTTTGCAGCAAACGCATTTTCTCTTCGTTGGAAGGGTAGAAGAGCTCTTCTTTAATGCGGTGGCCAGTTTTCTGTTCCGGTTCGACTTCAACGTACTCAGCGTTATTCATCTGTTCGAACGCCAGTTCGCGAACGCGGTAAGAGAGGGTTGCAGAAAACAGCATGTTCAGACGTTGGGTGGTTGGCGGCATACGACGGAACAGCCAACGGATATCTTTAATAAAGCCCAGATCGTACATACGATCGGCTTCATCCAGCACCACGACCTGAATCGCGCCCAGATTAATGTGGTTCTGTTTTGCATAGTCGATGAGACGACCGGTCGTGCCGATAAGAATATCGACGCCGCTTTCCAGCACTTTCAGCTGTTTATCGTAACCGTCGCCGCCATACGCCAGGCCTAATTTCAGACCAGTGGTCTGTGCCAGCGGCTCGGCATCGGCGTGGATCTGCACGGCTAACTCACGCGTTGGCGCCATAATTAACGCACGCGGTTGGTTCACCTTGCGATCGGCAATCGCGGGATGAGAGAGAAGATAATGAAACGTTGACGTCAGGAACGCCATCGTTTTTCCGGTACCGGTTTGCGCCTGCCCGGCAACATCACGACCAGCCAGCGTTAGCGGCAGCGCGAGGGCCTGAATGGGCGTACAGTTATGAAAGCCTTTATTTTCAAGGGCTTCTATCACCTTTGGGTGCAGGGCGAAGTCGGAAAACTTCTGTTCTGTTAAATGTGTTTTGCTCATAGTGTGGTAGAATATCAGCTTACTATTGCTTTACGAAAGCGTATCCGGTGAAATAAAGTCAACCTTTAGTTGGTTAATGCTACATCAACACGTCGTTGATTAATGCTACACCAATGCACCAGGCTTATTCCTGTGGAGTTATTATGAGCGATAAAATTATTCACCTGACTGACGACAGTTTTGACACGGATGTACTCAAAGCGGACGGAGCAATCCTCGTTGATTTCTGGGCAGAGTGGTGCGGTCCGTGCAAAATGATCGCTCCGATTCTGGATGAAATCGCTGACGAATATCAGGGCAAACTGACGGTTGCTAAACTGAACATTGACCAAAACCCAGGCACCGCGCCGAAGTATGGTATCCGTGGCATCCCGACCCTGCTGCTGTTTAAAAACGGCGAAGTTGCGGCGACGAAAGTCGGCGCGCTGTCCAAAGGTCAGTTGAAAGAATTCCTCGACGCTAATTTAGCGTAAGGAAGTCTCATGATCGGGCGACCCTACTTCGAAATGATTCGGATGACTGGACGCCCGACTTGAGTCGTGCTAAGTTAGTGTTGACTTCGTATTAAACATACCTTATTAAGTTTGAATCTAGTTATATCCAATACTTCCCGTTGTTTCTCGCGCGAGAAGTGGACAGATTCCTGGCTTGTCACTCAATCCGTCTTGTCGTTTCAGTTCTGCGTACTTTCCTGTGACCAGACAGCGAACAGACATGAGTTGATGGCCGTAAACAGGCATGGATGACCCTGCCATACCATTCACAACATTAAGTTCGAGATTTACCCCAAGTTTAAGAACTCACACCATTATGAATCTTACCGAATTAAAGAATACGCCGGTTTCTGAGCTGATCACTCTCGGCGAAAATATGGGCCTTGAAAACCTGGCTCGTATGCGCAAGCAGGACATTATTTTTGCCATCCTGAAGCAGCACGCAAAGAGTGGCGAAGATATCTTTGGTGACGGTGTGCTGGAGATATTGCAGGATGGATTTGGTTTCCTCCGCTCTGCAGACAGCTCCTACCTCGCCGGTCCTGATGACATCTACGTTTCTCCCAGCCAAATCCGCCGTTTCAACCTCCGCACTGGTGATACCATTTCTGGTAAGATTCGCCCGCCGAAAGAAGGTGAACGCTACTTTGCGCTGTTGAAAGTTAACGAAGTTAACTACGACAAACCAGAAAACGCCCGTAACAAAATCCTCTTTGAGAACTTAACGCCTCTGCACGCAAACTCTCGTCTGCGTATGGAACGTGGTAACGGTTCTACTGAAGACTTAACGGCGCGTGTACTGGATCTGGCATCGCCGATCGGTCGTGGCCAACGTGGTCTGATTGTTGCTCCGCCGAAAGCGGGTAAAACCATGCTGCTGCAGAACATCGCGCAGAGCATTGCATACAATCATCCTGACTGCGTGCTGATGGTACTGCTGATTGACGAACGTCCGGAAGAAGTTACCGAGATGCAGCGTCTGGTGAAAGGTGAAGTGGTTGCCTCTACCTTTGACGAACCAGCCTCCCGCCACGTTCAGGTTGCGGAAATGGTTATCGAGAAGGCGAAACGTCTGGTTGAACACAAGAAAGACGTTATCATTCTGCTTGACTCCATCACCCGTCTGGCGCGTGCATATAACACCGTGGTTCCGGCTTCCGGTAAAGTACTGACCGGTGGTGTGGACGCCAACGCCCTGCATCGTCCGAAGCGTTTCTTTGGTGCTGCACGTAACGTGGAAGAGGGCGGTAGCCTGACCATCATCGCTACTGCGCTGATTGATACCGGCTCTAAAATGGATGAAGTTATCTACGAAGAGTTTAAAGGTACCGGCAACATGGAACTGCATCTCTCTCGTAAGATTGCTGAAAAACGCGTCTTCCCGGCTATCGACTACAACCGTTCCGGTACCCGTAAAGAAGAGCTGCTCACTACCCAGGAAGAGCTGCAGAAAATGTGGATCCTGCGCAAAATCATCCATCCGATGGGTGAAATCGACGCAATGGAATTCCTCATTAACAAACTGGCGATGACCAAGACCAACGACGATTTCTTCGATATGATGAAGCGTTCCTGATTCGGGCATCATCTGAAAACGCCACGTTTTTACGTGGCGTTTTGCTTTTGTGGATGTAATCTTAACGACACAATAATAATAATCCGGTATGACATACCGCCTGGCGATGAAGGGTTGTAATTCGTATTTTGTGGTTAATAATCATACAGAACCACCTGATATGGAATCGGGTTTCTCTTCTGAATAATCGCCTGGATGGTTATACTTCATATATTGATATTCTTTGAGAGTATGTATAGTGAATTTACTGACAGCAAGTACTGATCTCATCAGTATTTTTTTATTCACAACGCTGTTTCTTTTCTTTGCCCGTAAGGTTGCGAAAAAGATAGGATTGGTGGATAAACCCAACTTCCGCAAACGTCATCAGGGACTGATTCCGTTGGTTGGGGGGATTTCGGTTTACGCAGGCATTTGCTTTACGTTCCTCATCGCCGATTATTATATCCCGCATGCAACTCTCTACCTGGCTTGTGCCGGTGTACTGGTGTTTATCGGTGCGCTGGACGACCGCTTTGATATCAGTGTAAAAATCCGTGCGACCATCCAGGCTATCATCGGCATCATTATGATGGCGGTAGGTAAGCTCTATCTGTTGAGCCTTGGGTTCATTTTTGGCCCTTGGGAAATGGTGCTCGGTCCTTTTGGCTATTTCCTTACCCTTTTCGCCGTTTGGGCTGCAATTAACGCCTTTAACATGGTGGATGGGATTGATGGTCTGTTAGGCGGGCTATCCAGCGTATCATTCGCCGCAATGGGGCTTATCTTGTGGTTTGACGGCCAGACAAGCCTGGCTATCTGGTGTTTTGCCATGATCGCCGCCATTCTGCCTTACATCATGCTGAACCTGGGTATTCTCGGACGTCGCTATAAGGTCTTTATGGGTGATGCGGGGAGTACGCTGATTGGCTTTACGGTCATCTGGATCCTGCTGGAGACCACTCAAGGTAAAACGCATCCTATTAGCCCGGTCACCGCACTGTGGATTATTGCCATTCCGTTAATGGATATGGTGGCGATCATGTATCGTCGTTTACGTAAAGGTATGAGCCCTTTCTCCCCGGACCGCCAACATATTCATCATTTAATTATGCGCGCCGGGTTTACCTCCCGACAGGCTTTTGTCCTGATTACGCTGGCTGCTGCGATCCTGGCTTCTATCGGCGTGTTGGCTGAATATTCTCGGGTCGTTCCGGAATGGGTGATGCTGGTGCTCTTTTTACTGGCATTTGTCTTGTACGACTATTGTATTAAACGTGCCTGGAAGGTAGCGAGATTTATCAAACGCTGGAAGCGCAAGTTGCGTAGAAACCGTGACAGTAAACCAAACTTAACCAAATAAATTGAGGGTACGATGACACAACCATTACCGGGGGAACATGCCATGAGCGCTGAAAATGAACTGGACATCCGTGGGTTGTTTCGTACTTTGTGGACAGGGAAGGTGTGGATCGTCGGTATGGCTCTCGCCTTCGCGTTAGTCGCTCTCGCCTATACGTTTTTTGCTCGTCAGGAGTGGAGCGCGACGGCGATTTCAGACAGGCCAACGGTTAATATGTTGGGCGGCTATTACTCTCAGCAGCAGTTCTTACGTAACCTGGACATCAAGGCCAGTCTTGCATCTGCGGATCAGCCGTCAGTGATGGATGAGGCCTATAAAGAATTTATCATGCAGCTTGCCTCATGGGATACGCGCCGTGAATTCTGGCAGCAGACTGATTATTACAAGCAACGTATGGTGGGGAACAGTAAAGCCGATGCGGCGATGCTGGATGAACTGATTAATAACATTCAGTTTATGCCCGGCGATGCGGTTCGTAATACCAATGACAGCGTGAAGCTGATTGCCGAAACGGCACCTGATGCCAACAATCTGTTGCGTCAGTACGTCGCGTTTGCCAGTCAGCGTGCGGCGCGTCATCTGAACGACGAGTTAAAGGGAGCCTGGGCTGCGCGCACTGTGCAGATGAAGGCGCAGGTTAAACGCCAGGAAGAAGTGGCGAAATCGATTTTCTCTCGCCGAGTTCACAACATTGAGCAGGCTCTCAAAATTGCTGAACAGCATAATATTTCGCGTACTTCCACTGACGTTCCGGCTGAAGAGCTACCCGATTCTGAACTGTTTTTGCTTGGACGTCCTATGCTGCAGGCGCGACTCGAAAACCTGCAATCTGTTGGTCCCGATTTCGATCTGGACTACTTCCAAAACCGAGCCATGCTTAACACACTGAACGTTGGGCCAACTCTGGATCCGCGTTTTCAGACCTATCGTTATTTGCGTACGCCGGAGGAACCGGTAAAACGTGACAGCCCTCGTCGTGCCTTCCTGATGATTATGTGGGGCATCGTTGGGGCTCTGATCGGTGCTGGTGTCGCGTTAACCCGTCGCCGCACGATTTAGCAATATCGTTGCAGTGAGGGGCTGGGCCCTCACTGCCAATCCGAAGAGAATCGATGTGAAAGTACTGACTGTATTTGGCACGCGACCGGAGGCCATAAAAATGGCACCTCTGGTTCATGCGCTGGCAAAAGATCCTGATTTTGAGGCAAAAGTTTGCGTCACGGCGCAGCATCGGGAGATGCTCGATCAGGTGTTGAACCTCTTTTCCATTGTACCTGACTACGATCTCAATATTATGCAGCCAGGTCAGGGACTAACAGAAATTACCTGCCGAATACTGGAAGGATTAAAGCCAATTCTGGCTGATTTTAAACCTGACGTTGTGTTAGTTCACGGCGATACCACAACCACCATTGCTACTAGCCTGGCCGCGTTCTATCAGCGCATCCCGGTAGGGCATGTGGAGGCAGGCTTACGTACAGGCGATCTCTACTCTCCCTGGCCGGAAGAGGCGAACCGTACGCTGACCGGGCATTTGGCGATGTATCATTTTGCACCAACAGAAAACTCGCGCCAAAACCTGTTACGGGAAAACATTTCTGATAACCGCATCTTCGTTACAGGTAATACGGTTATTGATGCGTTGATTTGGGTACGCGATCGCGTACTGGCGAGCGATGCATTACGAGCTGAACTGGCAGAGCATTATCCATTCCTGAGCTCGGATAAAAAGATGATACTGGTGACCGGTCATCGTCGGGAAAGCTTCGGTCGTGGTTTTGAACACATTTGTCATGCGCTGGCGGAAATTGCCGCGGCCAATCAGAACGTACAGATTGTCTATCCGGTGCACCTGAATCCTAACGTCAGCGAACCGGTTAATCGCATTCTGGGTCACGTTGAAAACGTCATCCTGATTGAACCGCAGGATTACATGCCGTTTGTCTGGCTGATGAATCACGCCTGGCTGATCCTTACCGACTCTGGCGGGATTCAGGAAGAAGCCCCATCTCTGGGGAAACCGGTACTGGTGATGCGCGAAACGACGGAACGTCCGGAAGCGATTACTGCAGGCACAGTACGTCTGGTAGGGACCGACCCGCAGCGTATTGTCGAAGAAGTCACGCGTTTGCTGCATGACGACAATGAATATCAGACCATGAGCCGCGCCCATAATCCGTATGGTGACGGGCAGGCATGTGGCCGCATTTTACACGCGTTAAAAAATAATCGGATATCGCTATGAGTTTTACGACCATTTCTGTCATTGGGCTGGGTTATATCGGACTGCCGACGGCGGCTGCCTTTGCTTCCCGTCAAAAGCATGTGATTGGCGTAGATGTAAATCAACACGCGGTGGATACCATTAATCGCGGTGAAATTCATATCGTTGAGCCAGATTTGGGCGCAGTGGTGAAAACGGCGGTCGAAAATGGATTTCTGCGTGCGACCACAACCCCTGTAGATGCGGATGCCTATTTGATTGCTGTGCCTACTCCGTTTAAGGGGGAGCACGAACCCGATATGGTTTATGTGGAAGCCGCGGCTAAATCTCTTGCACCGGTGCTGAAAAAAGGCGCGTTGGTGATCCTTGAATCGACGTCGCCTGTCGGGGCCACTGAACAGATGGCCACATGGCTGGCTGAAATGCGTCCTGACCTGACTTTCCCGCAGCAAGTCGGTGAACACGCGGATGTTAACATTGCTTATTGCCCAGAGCGCGTGCTGCCGGGCCAGGTGATGGTTGAACTGATTAAAAACGACCGCGTGATTGGGGGAATGACCTCCGTCTGTTCCGCGCGTGCTAGCGAACTGTACAACATTTTCCTGGAGGGCGAATGTGTCGTAACCAACGCCCGCACCGCGGAAATGTGCAAACTGACTGAAAATAGCTTCCGCGACGTCAATATCGCCTTCGCCAATGAGCTGTCGCTGATTTGCGCCGATCAGGGGATCAACGTCTGGGAACTGATTCGACTGGCAAATCGCCATCCGCGCGTGAATATTTTGCAACCGGGTCCGGGGGTTGGCGGGCACTGTATCGCGGTTGATCCGTGGTTTATCGTGGCGCAGAACCCGCAGCAGGCGAAATTGATTCGCACCGCGCGTGAGGTAAACGACGGTAAGCCTCATTGGGTGGTTGATCAGGTAAAAGCTGCCGTGGCCGACTGTCTGGCGGATACCAATAAACGGGCCAGCGAAGTGAAAATTGCCTGTTTTGGTCTGGCATTTAAACCGAATATTGATGACTTACGTGAAAGCCCGGCGATGGGAATTGCGCAAAGCATCGCGCAATGGCACAAAGGCGAAACATTGGTGGTGGAACCGAACATCCATCAACTGCCGAAAAAACTGGACGGTCTGTGCCAACTGGCAGCGCTGGACGATGCCCTGGCTAGCGCCGATGTGCTGGTCTTGCTGGTCGACCATAATGAATTTAAAGCCATTAAAGGCGATGCGGTTCACCAGCAATATATCGTTGATACCAAAGGGGTCTGGCGCTAATGAAACGAATTCTGGTTACCGGTGGAGCGGGATTCATCGGCTCGGCGGTTGTACGGCATATCATTCAGGAGACTCAGGATGCGGCAATTGTGGTCGATAAGCTGACCTATGCCGGAAACCTGATGTCGCTGGAGCCGGTTGCACAGAATCCTCGTTTTACCTTTGAGAAAGTCGATATCTGCGATCGAGCTTCGCTCGATAGGGTGTTTCAACACTATCAGCCGGACTGCGTGATGCATCTGGCGGCAGAAAGCCACGTCGATCGCTCAATTGATGGTCCGGCCGCCTTTATCGAAACTAACATCGTGGGAACCTACACGCTGTTGGAAGCGGCGCGCGCTTACTGGAGTGATTTAACCAGCGAGAAAAAATCAGCGTTTCGTTTCCACCATATCTCGACTGACGAGGTGTATGGCGACCTGCATTCTACGGATGATTTCTTCACTGAAACCACACCGTATGCACCGAGCAGCCCTTATTCCGCGTCGAAAGCCAGCAGCGATCATCTGGTTCGCGCCTGGCTGCGTACCTACGGTCTGCCAACGCTGATAACCAACTGTTCTAACAACTATGGTCCGTACCATTTCCCGGAAAAACTGATTCCGCTGATGATCCTCAACGCATTGGCGGGGAAGCCGTTGCCGGTTTACGGCAATGGGCAACAGATCCGTGATTGGTTGTATGTAGAAGATCACGCCAGGGCGCTCTATTGTGTGGCGACAACGGGCGCGGTGGGAGAAACCTATAATATCGGTGGCCATAACGAGCGTAAAAACCTGGAAGTTGTCGAAACGGTTTGCAGCCTGTTGGAAGAGCTGGCACCGCAAAAGCCGCAGGGTATCGCGCAGTACCGCGACTTGATCGCTTTTGTGGACGATCGCCCGGGTCATGATTTGCGTTATGCCATTGACGCGTCGAAAATAGCGCGTGAACTAGGCTGGATGCCGCAAGAAACGTTTGAAAGCGGAATGCGCAAAACCGTGCAATGGTATCTGGCTAATCAGGCATGGTGGAAACCCGTGCAGGACGGCAGTTACCAGGGCGAACGTTTAGGTCTGAAGGGCTAACAGCCTGGTTTTGGCTCCCGGAGGAGACAACGCATGAAAGGTATCATTCTGGCGGGTGGCTCAGGTACTCGCCTGTATCCCATTACGCGTGGCGTATCGAAGCAGCTATTACCTATTTACGATAAGCCGATGATTTACTACCCGTTATCAGTATTGATGCTGGCGGGAATTCGCGAAATCCTGATTATCACTACACCGGAAGATAAAGGCTATTTCCAGCGCTTACTGGGCGATGGATCTGAGTTCGGCATTGAATTGCACTATGCTGAGCAACCTAGTCCGGATGGATTAGCACAGGCGTTTATCATTGGTGAAACGTTCCTTAACGGTGAACCATCATGTCTGGTGTTAGGCGACAATATCTTCTTTGGTCAGGGATTCAGTCCAAAACTGCGTCACGTAGCCGCCAGAACGCAAGGCGCGACGGTGTTTGGTTACCAGGTGATGGATCCTGAACGTTTTGGTGTCGTGGAGTTTGACGACAATTTTCGAGCTATCTCGCTGGAAGAGAAACCGAAAGCTCCAAAATCCAACTGGGCAGTGACTGGTCTCTATTTCTATGACAGCAAGGTGGTGGAATATGCAAAACGCGTAAAACCTTCTGAGCGTGGGGAGCTGGAGATTACGTCTATCAACCAGATGTATCTTGATGACGGACATCTGACGGTAGAATTGCTCGGGCGTGGCTTTGCCTGGCTGGATACCGGTACGCACGACAGTCTTATCGAAGCGAGTACTTTTGTGCAGACGGTGGAAAAACGTCAGGGCTTTAAAATAGCCTGTCTGGAAGAAATCGCCTGGCGTAACGGTTGGCTGGATGACGAAGGCGTGAAGCGTGCTGCCAGTTCACTGGCCAAAACGGGTTATGGTCAATACCTGCTGGAGCTGCTCCGTGCTCGTCCGCGCCAGTATTGAGCCGCTTAGCTGGGAAAATACGTTCTTTGGCGTGAATAGCGCCATTGTGCGTTTTGACCAACACGCGCCGGTTCTGACTGCGGATGTGTTGCAGCCCTGGTCGCGGGTACAGGCAAAAATACCTGCCGCCAATACTCATGAATTAGATTCCCTGCAACAGTTGGGCTTCTCACTGGTTGAAGGTGAAGTGGATTTTGTGCTGCCGGTGACGTGTGCGCATGGCGACCCCGGTGCGCAGGTCGCGCAAACTACGGATATCCCTGCATTACGCCAACTGGCAGGGCAGGCGTTCGCGCAAAGTCGTTTTCGTGCCCCGTGGTATGCCGCAGATGCCAGTACGCGTTTTTATGCGCAGTGGATTGAAAATGCGGTGCTGGGGACGTTCGATCATCAATGCCTCGTTTTTCGTACACCGGCAGGTGATATTCGTGGCTATGTCTCGCTGCGTGAACTGAATGCGACCGATGCGCGAATTGGCCTGCTGGCCGGGCGTGGGGCGGGAGCAGAACTGATGCAGGCTGCCCTTTGCTGGGCGCAGGCTCGCGGTAAAGCAACATTGCGCGTGGCGACCCAAATGGGCAATACCGCCGCGCTTAAACGTTATATACACAGTGGTGCGAATGTGGAAAGCACCGCGTATTGGTTATACAGGTGACACGATGATTCCATTTAACGCACCGCCGGTGGTGGGCACTGAACTCGATTACATGCAGTCTGCGATGAACAGCGGCAAACTGTGTGGCGACGGTGGTTTTACCCGTCGCTGCCAACAGTGGCTGGAACAGCATTTTGGCAGCGAGAAAGTATTGCTGACGCCTTCCTGCACCGCATCGCTTGAGATGGCGGCATTGCTGCTGGATATCCAGCCTGGCGATGAAGTCATTATGCCGAGCTATACGTTTGTCTCCACGGCCAATGCTTTCGTGCTGCGCGGTGCGAAAATTGTCTTTGTTGATATCCGCCCGGATACCATGAACATTGACGAAACGCTGATTGAAGCGGCGATCACCGACAAGACCCGCGCTATCGTGCCGGTGCATTACGCGGGCGTAGCCTGTGAAATGGATACCATCATGGCGCTGGCGACCAAACATAACCTGTTTGTCGTGGAAGATGCGGCCCAGGGCGTCATGTCGACTTACAAAGGTCGGGCGCTGGGGACGATTGGTCACATCGGTTGCTTTAGCTTCCATGAGACCAAAAATTATACCGCAGGCGGTGAAGGTGGTGCGACGCTGATTAATGATAAAAAATTAGTCGAACGTGCAGAGATCATCCGTGAAAAAGGAACTAACCGCAGCCAGTTTTTCCGCGGTCAGGTGGATAAGTATACCTGGCGTGATATTGGTTCCAGCTATCTGATGTCCGATCTGCAGGCTGCCTATCTGTGGGCACAACTGGAAGCGGCTGACCGTATTAACCAGCAGCGTCTGGCGCTGTGGCAGAACTACTATGATGCTCTCGAACCGCTGGCGCGTGCCGGACGCATTGATCTGCCTTCTGTCCCGGAAAACTGCGTGCAGAATGCCCATATGTTTTATATCAAGCTGCGCGATATCGACGATCGCACGGCGTTGATTAACTTCTTGAAAGAAGCTGAAATTATGGCGGTGTTCCACTATATCCCGCTACATGATTGTCCGGCTGGCGATAAATTCGGCGTATTTGCCGGTGTTGATCGTTTCACCACTAAAGAGAGCGAGCGTCTGCTGCGCTTGCCGCTGTTTTACAACCTGTCGCAAATAAACCAGCGAACGGTCATTTCGACCTTACTCAACTACTTCGCCTGATATGTCGCTTGCTAAAGCGTCCTTATGGACGGCAGCCAGTACGCTGGTAAAAATTGGTGCAGGTTTGCTGGTCGTGAAGCTGCTGGCGGTGTCGTTTGGCCCGGCAGGCGTGGGGCAGGCGGGTAACTTCCGCCAGATGGTCACCGTGCTTGGTGTTCTGGCGGGGGCCGGCATTTTCAACGGCGTCACGAAATATGTTGCGCAGCACCATGACGATCCGACCCGGCTCCGTAAGGTAGTCGGTACATCTTCCGCGATGGTGCTGGGATTCTCTACGCTGATGGCGGTGATTTTTCTGCTGGCGGCCGCGCCAATCAGTCAGGGATTGTTTGGCCATACTCATTATCAGGGGCTGGTAAGACTGGTTGCGCTGGTGCAAATGGGTATTGCCTGGGCGAACCTGCTGCTGGCGTTGATGAAGGGCTTTCGCGATGCGGCGGGTAACGCGCTGTCGCTGATTGTGGGTAGCCTGGTGGGCGTGGTGGCTTATTATGGCTGTTATCGCCTGGGAGGGTATGAAGGTGCTTTGCTGGGTCTGGCGTTAGTGCCCGCGTTGGTCGTTATCCCCGCCGCTATTATGCTGATTAAGCGTGGGGCGATTCCCCTGCATTACCTGAAACCCTCGTGGGATAACGGTCTGGCTGGACAGCTAAGCAAGTTTACCCTGATGGCGCTGATTACCTCCGTAACGCTGCCTGTGGCATACGTGATGATGCGAAACCTGCTGGCGGCGCAGTACAGTTGGGATGATGTAGGGATTTGGCAGGGAGTAAGCAGTATCTCTGATGCTTATCTGCAATTCATTACCGCCTCATTCAGCGTTTACTTGCTTCCGACGTTGTCGCGACTGACCGAAAAGCGCGACATTACGCGCGAGGTGATTAAGTCGCTGAAGTTCGTGTTACCGGCGGTTGCCGCTGCGAGCTTTACTGTTTGGTTGCTGCGTGATTTTGCGATCTGGCTGCTTTTCTCCGCAAAATTCACCGCCATGCGCGATCTGTTTGCCTGGCAACTGGTCGGCGATGTACTGAAAGTTGGGGCGTATGTCTTTGGGTATCTGGTGATCGCGAAAGCATCGCTGCGGTTTTATATTTTGGCTGAAATCAGCCAGTTCATGTTATTGACGGTGTTTGCTCACTGGCTGATCCCTGCACACGGTGCGCTGGGAGCGGCACAGGCTTATATGGCAACGTACATCGTCTATTTTTCTCTTTGTTGTGGCGTGTTTTTACTCTGGCGTAGGCGGGCATGACTGTACTGATTCACGTTCTGGGATCGGATATCCCTCACCATAACCAAACCGTGTTGCGGTTTTTCAACGACTCGCTGGCCGCGACGAGCGAGCATGCGCGCACGTTTATGGTTGCCGGTCAGGATGCGGGACTCAGTGAGAGCTGCCCGGCGTTATCGCTAAGCTTCTACAGCGGGAAAAAGGCGCTTGCTGACGCTGTGATCGCGAAAGCAAAAGCGGATCGCCAACAGCGTTTCTTCTTCCACGGCCAGTTCAACACCAGCCTGTGGCTGGCGCTGCTGAGTGGCGGGATTAAACCGGCGCAGTTTTACTGGCATATCTGGGGCGCTGATTTATACGAAGTCTCCAGTGGGCTGAAATTCCGCCTGTTTTACCCGATTCGCCGCATGGCGCAGAATCGTGTGGGCTGCGTGTTTGCCACACGGGGCGATTTACGTTATTTCGCCGAGCAACATTCCCGTGTGCGGGGTGAGTTGCTCTATTTCCCAACGCGAATGGATCCGTCACTCAATAACATGAGCAATGATTGCCAGCGCAGCGGCAAGATGACGGTGCTGGTTGGCAACTCTGGCGATCGCAGCAATGAGCATGTTGCCGCGCTTCGCGCCGTCCATCAGCAGTTTGGCGACACGGTGAATGTGATTGTGCCGATGGGTTATCCCGCCAATAATGCGGCCTATATCGACGAGGTTCGCCAGGCTGGCCTGGCGTTATTTAGCGCAGATAATCTGCAAATTTTGAGTGAAAAGCTGGAATTTGATGCCTATCTAACATTATTGCGGCAGTGTGATTTGGGTTACTTTATTTTTGCCCGTCAACAGGGAATCGGTACCCTGTGTTTGCTGATCCAGGCGGGTATCCCATGCGTGCTCAACCGTGAAAATCCCTTCTGGCAGGATATGGTGGAACAAAATCTTCCGGTGTTATTTACCACTGATGATCTCAATGAAGGCGTCGTACGTGAAGCGCAGCGCCAGTTGGCATCGGTAGATAAAAATACTATTACCTTCTTTAGCCCGAATTATCTGCAGCCGTGGCACAATGCGCTGCGCATTGCTTCAGGAGAAACCGTATGAGCCTGATGCAATTCAGCAGTCTTCTGGTGGTCTGGCTGCTCTCCACCTTGTTTATCGCCACGCTGACCTGGTTTGAGTTCCGCCGCGTGCGTTTTAACTTCAATGTTTTCTTCTCATTGTTGTTCTTGCTGACGTTCTTCTTCGGATTCCCGTTAACCAGCATCCTGGTGTTCCGCTTTGATGTGGCAGTGGCTCCGCCGGAGATCCTGCTGCAGGCCTTGCTGTCAGCCGCCTGTTTCTATGCCGTCTACTACGTGACGTATAAAACGCGCTTGCGCAAACGAGTAGATGATAAGCCGCGCAGGCCGCTGTTTACCATCAATCGCGTTGAAGCCCATTTGACCTGGGTTATCCTGATGGCGATTGCGCTGGTGAGCGTGGGCATCTTCTTTATGCACAACGGATTCCTGCTGTTCAGACTGCAATCCTATAGCCAGATTTTTTCCAGTGAAGTCTCTGGCGTCGCTCTGAAGCGTTTCTTCTACTTCTTCATTCCGGCAATGCTGGTGGTTTATTTCCTGCGTCAGGACAGCAAAGCGTGGGTGTTCTTCCTCGTGAGTACCGTCGCGTTTGGTTTGCTGACCTATATGATTGTGGGTGGGACGCGCGCCAATATCATTATCGCGTTTGCCATCTTCTTGTTTATCGGCATTATTCGCGGCTGGATTTCGCTGTGGATGTTGGCCGCTGCAGGCGTGTTGGGCATTGTCGGGATGTTCTGGCTGGCGTTGAAGCGCTACGGAATGAGCGTTAGCGGCGATGAGGCGTTCTATACGTTCCTGTACCTTACGCGCGACACCTTCTCACCGTGGGAGAACCTGGCGCTATTGCTGCAGAATTACCACAATATTGAGTTCCAGGGGCTGGCGCCGATCGTCCGTGACTTCTACGTCTTTATTCCCTCCTGGCTGTGGCCTGGGCGGCCGAGTATTGTACTCAACTCAGCGAACTACTTTACCTGGGAAGTGTTGAACAACCACTCAGGACTGGCGATTTCGCCGACGTTAATTGGTTCACTGGTGGTGATGGGCGGGGCGCTGTTTATACCATTAGGCGCGATTGTTGTTGGGCTCATTATCAAGTGGTTCGACTGGCTGTATGAGCTTGGCAATCGCGAAACCAATCGCTATAAGGCGGCGATTTTGCACAGTTTCTGTTTTGGCGCCATTTTCAATATGATCGTTTTGGCACGTGAAGGGCTGGATTCGTTTGTCTCACGAGTGGTCTTTTTCCTCGTGATTTTCGGCGTTTGCCTACTGGTGGCAAAATTGTTGTTCTGGCTGTTTGATAGCGCGGGACTCATTCATAAACGAATCAAATCGCTGCCCCGGACACAGATTGAAGGATCGTAATGACAGATAACACAACTGCGCCGCTGTATTCGCTGCGCGGATTACAACTGATTGGCTGGCGAGATATGCAACATGCGCTGAATTACCTGTTTGCCGAAGGACACCTCAGGTCAGGAACGCTGGTGGCTATTAACGCTGAGAAGATGCTGACAGCAGAAGATAATCCTGAAGTGAGGGAGCTGATCAATGCCGCGGAGTTCAAGTATGCGGATGGGATTAGCGTGGTGCGTTCGGTGCGCAAAAAATTCCCACAGGCGCAGGTTTCACGCGTGGCCGGAGCTGACCTTTGGGAAGCACTGATGGCGCGAGCTGGGCAAAACGGAACGCCTGTTTTCCTGGTTGGTGGCAAGCCTGAAGTTCTGGCACAAACAGAAGCAAAACTACGTGCGCAGTGGCGCGTGAACATTGTGGGTAGTCAGGACGGTTATTTTACCCCAGAGCAGCGTCAGGCGTTGTTTGAGCGTATTCACGCCAGCGGTGCGCAAATTGTGACGGTGGCGATGGGCTCGCCAAAACAAGAGATCTTTATGCGTGATTGCCGCAAGACTCACCCTGACGCGCTGTATATGGGCGTAGGGGGCACCTACGACGTCTTTACCGGTCACGTTAAGCGTGCGCCTAAAATCTGGCAAAATCTGGGGCTGGAGTGGCTGTATCGCTTATTGTCGCAGCCGAGCCGTATTACTCGGCAACTTCGCTTATTACGCTATCTCCGCTGGCACTATACCGGCAACCTCTGACGCCCTCTCTCCTCTGATAAGTAGCGTGATCTGCTAATTACGCTACTTATTCACAACATAATCGCTGCTTTCTCGCACAATCTATTCATTTTTTGAATGCTTTAATTGCCATTTAAGCGATTTTAGGAAACCATTCGCAACAATCATTGCAGTGCCGTGGTGTTTTTGGCGCCAACCGTAAAGCGGTCGGTGCCGCATGGCCTGTTATGGCATAACAAGATGTACCCATAACGAGAACCGGTAATACCGGACAGCATGCAAACACATCAAGAGGATTTATGGCTGAGAACAAACCTGAGCTACAGCGTGGGCTGGAGGCTCGTCACATCGAATTAATTGCCCTTGGGGGCACTATTGGCGTTGGGCTATTTATGGGGGCCGCCAGTACCCTTAAATGGGCGGGACCTTCGGTTCTGCTGGCGTATATCGTCGCCGGGCTGTTCGTGTTTTTCATTATGCGTTCTATGGGGGAGATGTTATTCCTCGAGCCGGTTGCAGGTTCATTCGCTGTTTACGCTCACCGTTATATGAGCCCCTTCTTTGGCTATCTCACCGCCTGGTCATACTGGTTTATGTGGATGGCGGTGGGGATCTCAGAGATTACCGCCATCGGGGTGTATGTGCAGTTCTGGTTTCCGGAAATGGCGCAATGGATACCCGCACTGATCGCGGTCGGACTGGTTGCGTTGGCAAACCTCGCTGCGGTTCGCCTGTATGGTGAAATTGAGTTCTGGTTTGCCATGATCAAAGTGACCACCATCATTGTGATGATAGTCATTGGGGTTGGGGTGATTTTCTTCGGCTTTGGCAATGGTGGCCAGGCGATTGGTTTTGGCAACCTGACCGAGCACGGTGGCTTCTTTGCTGGGGGCTGGAAGGGCTTCCTGACGGCATTGTGTATTGTTGTGGCGTCTTACCAGGGCGTGGAGCTGATCGGCATCACTGCAGGGGAAGCGAAGAATCCACAGGTCACGCTGCGTAGCGCGGTGGGTAAAGTGTTGTGGCGCATTCTGATTTTCTACGTTGGTGCGATTTTTGTCATCGTCACTATTTTCCCGTGGAATGAGATTGGCAGCAACGGCAGCCCGTTTGTTCTCACCTTTGCCAAGATTGGTATTACTGCTGCGGCAGGGATTATTAACTTTGTGGTGCTGACGGCGGCGCTGTCTGGCTGTAACAGCGGCATGTACAGCTGTGGGCGTATGCTCTACGCGCTGGCAAAGAATCGCCAGCTTCCTGCCGTTGTTGGAAAAGTATCACGCCATGGCGTGCCGGTTGCCGGAGTGGCTATTTCTATCGCGATCCTGCTGATTGGCTCATGCCTGAACTACATCATTCCTAACCCGCAGCGCGTGTTTGTTTATGTCTATAGTGCCAGCGTGTTGCCGGGGATGGTGCCGTGGTTTGTGATCCTGATAAGCCAGTTGCGTTTCCGTCAGGCGCATAAAGCGGCGATTGCCAGTCATCCATTCCGCTCCATTCTGTTCCCGTGGGCGAATTATTTGACGATGGCGTTCCTGATTTGCGTATTAATTGGCATGTACTTTAATGAAGATACCCGAATGTCGCTTTTTGTTGGCATGGGTTTCTTACTGGCCGTGACGCTCATTTATAAGGTTTTTGGTCTGAATCGTCATGGCACAGCCCATAAATTGCGGGAATAAGCGACAAAACGCACAAACCATGACCAAACGATAATTTATTTTAAAAAAGCACTAGACAGAAGACCGAGACCTCCGTAATATCCAGCCCCGCAACGGCGCTAAGCGCCCGTAGCTCAGCTGGATAGAGCGCTGCCCTCCGGAGGCAGAGGTCTCAGGTTCGAATCCTGTCGGGCGCACCATTTAGTAGGGTGCCAGAGCTGCGGTGGTTTTAATACCGCGTAAAAGATTTGCAGTGGTGGCTATAGCTCAGTTGGTAGAGCCCTGGATTGTGATTCCAGTTGTCGTGGGTTCGAATCCCATTAGCCACCCCATTAATTTAAAGTTGTGAAATGCGAAGGTGGCGGAATTGGTAGACGCGCTAGCTTCAGGTGTTAGTGTCCTTAGGATGTGGGGGTTCGAGTCCCCCCCCTCGCACCACGACTTAAAGAATTGAACTAAAAATTCAAAAAGCAGTAAAACGGCGAGTAGCGCAGCTTGGTAGCGCAACTGGTTTGGGACCAGTGGGTCGGAGGTTCGAATCCTCTCTCGCCGACCAATTTTGAACCCCGCTTCGGCGGGGTTTTTTGTTTTCAGATTTTCCCTTCTTAGCCTGCGCATCTGCGAATTTCCTGAAGTCTTAAAAAGTCCGAATACCTGGTTTTTGCAGTGCAATCGTGGCATGCGTTGTGCAATAATATGCGGGTAGATGCTCATTCCATCTCTTATGTTCGCCATCTGGCCTCATAAACTCAGGAATGATGCAGAGCCGTTTACGGTGCTTATCGTCCACAGACAGATGTCGCTCAGGCCTCATCAAACACCATGGACATAACGTTGAGTGAAGCACCCATTTATGTTGTCATACAGACCTGTTTAACGCCTGCTCCTTACCGAGCGGGCGTTTTTTTATGCATAAACAAAATCCTTCGAGCGACTTCTCGAAGGATTTTGTTTATACGATTGAAAAATATGTAGGCCCGGTAAGCGAAAGCGCCACCGGGCATTCAGGAGTTACTGCGGGGGATTGTTGTTCTGCAGCGTCAACATCAGGCCATCACGGCGCATGGTGGCGGCTTCTTCCGGCTGGTGCAGTCTGTCCAGCGCGTCAGCAAGCCAGGCGTAGTCATAGGCATCCGGGCGCTGTTTGAGAGCGGCACGGAAGGCGAGCGTAGCTTCCTGCCATTCCCCATGCTTCATTAACGACTGACCCAGCGTACTCCACAGCAACGGGCGATCGCCCACGGCTTTAATCTGCTGGCGCAGCACTTTTTCTATCTGTTCCGGATTATTGGTTTTCAGACGCGGGATCGGCAGCACCAGGCGGTTATCGTACTGACGTTTCAAACCATCAATGATGACCTGCTGCGCCGTATCGTGATCGTCACACTCAATCAGATGTTCAGCCATTGCTACCTGCAAAGCAACCTGATGACGGGTTTTACGGCTCTGGTTTTTCCACCATGCACGCAGCCCCTCGCTGCCCTGATCGGCGCGGACTTGATCCATCAAGCCAACCCATGCCTGTTGTTCCAGCATGGCGCGGTGCTCATCATCACCCACATGCACTTTTGCCATGGATGGGATGATATCCAGCAAGGAACTCCATGCGCCGGTGCGTATGTAGGCCTGCTCAGCCAGACGCAGCACTTCCGGATGGCGCGGCGTCACTTCCAGCAGTTTGTCTACGCTGTGGCGTGCAGCGTGATTTTCATTACGCGCCAGTTGCAGGCGAACGCGAGCGATTTCTACCGGGATCGTATCATTTCCGGCCAGTTCGGCAGCACGCTCAAGGTGTTGGTTGGCGCGCGCTTCGTCACCGCGCTGCTGAGCCGCTTCTGCCGCCAGCAGGTAATTCACTACCGGCTGTTCTGCATGATCGGCATTTTTCGACATCAGCTTCTCAACCTGCTGATAGTCACCTTCTGCCAGTTTGAGTAGGGCCTGTTCGGTCTGCTTACGGGCGCGACGGCGCTTACGACCCACAAACCACCCACGGGTATGTGCGCCGGTGCGGAAAATTCGGCGCAACAGCCATTCAATCGCAAACAGGACGACCATGGCGACGATCAGGATGATCACCAGGCCCGTCACGCTGGTTTCGATATTGTAGTTATCCGTCTGGATCAGCACGTAACCCTGATGACCGGCTATCATCGGACCGACGACGATCCCGGCGATCAACAGCACAAAGAGCAACAATACTTTTAGCATCATTATTCTCCTTGCGGCGCGGTTGCCGGAGCGTCTGTCGAAGGCGCTGGCGCTGCTGCTACCGGTGCTGTGGCAGGCTGCGCCAGTAAATTACGTACGCGGGTCTGCATTAACTTGTCGAGAATAGCCTGGCTCTGCAGCGTTTCCGGAACATCCATACTGATGCTTTGCTGGCTCAGTTGGTCTACTTCTTCAAGGAACGCTTTGGTCGCTGCATCGTCGGTGTCGTAGTAAGCACGCACCCATGTGGAGACATTTTCCAGCGCCTGGCGGTATGTCTCTTCCTGGTGACGCGGCACGGCCTGTGCGGCCACTAACAGACGAGAACGGATGTTCTCACGTAAGTAAACGTCCTGGTTCGGTGCCAGCAGCGGGACGGCGGTTTCATCACGACGGCGAATAGTGATGAAGCTGTCCATAAAGTTCTGCCAGCTTTTTTGCAGATTGACGCGCCATTCGCTAATCGAGCTGGAAAGCTCGCTGCTGTCGGAGTCCATTGGAGAATCGTCGGTGTCGTTGTCGGCCAGACGCAGATTATCAATCTGATTAGAGAGCTGATTCACTTTCAGGATAATGCCGTCATAGTCGACCTGAGTCACCGCGGACAGGCTCGCGATGTCGTCAGTAATCGCACGTCGCGCGGTAATTAAGCTCGGGTCGTTCATATCCGCCAGACTGGCGTCGGCGCTTTTCAACAGCGCAGCGGCGGTGGTGACGTCCTGATCGCTCCATAATTTACGACCGGCCAGTTTCACCAGAAAATCAGCCTGCGCCAGCAGCCATGTGCCAGCATCGCTGCCGGAGATGGTGGCGACTTTTTGCTGGACTTCATCAAGCTGTTTGACCAGCGCAGCCTGCTGACGTGAGGCTTCATCCAGCTGCATTGCCTGATGTTTAATAATGCCTTCCAGCTCAGCTTTTTGGCTTTCCTGCGCTTTTTGCAGCGCCGTCAGCTGGTTCGCCAGCGCATCGCTGGTTGCCGTTTGTGTTGTTGCCTGTTGTTTCCCCCAGCCGTACAGCCCAACGCCTGCAGCCAGCGCAATAGCAATCGCCACAGCGCTCAGAATCAGCGCCGTGCTGTTCTTACTCTTTTTTTCAGTATTAACTGGCTGTGACGTGGTTTCCACGGCCTCCCTGGTCTCTTCAACCACGGCGGAGGATTTTTCTTGTTCCGTCATTATGGCATCCCATTATGAGAGTTATTGTAATGCGCGTAGTAGCGCATCGTTGTCGGCGTTATCAGCGACCTTAATATCTTGCCAGCCCAGTTCCCGGGCGAGGTTCGCCAGACGCTCACTGACGACCAACAGCCGACAGCGTAGTAACCAGTGCTCACGATACCACTGCGGAATGAGCGACCAGAGCTGTTGTAGCATCTCTCCGCTGGTGACAACCACCGTGGTTACGCCACGGGATTGCCAGCGCATCGCTTCTTCCGCACCATCGTAATGTTTTGCACTGCGTTGATAACATTCACAAAAATCGACATCGGCTCCGCGTGCCGTCAGGGTTTCACCTATCAGCTCCCGGCCACCGTTGCCGCGTAATATAAGCGCGCGTTTTCCCGCAATATTTTGTAATTCAGGTAATTGTAGCAAGACTTCGCTAATTTCCCGATCCAGAGGGTAGTGAATATTGAAGCCGCTAACAGTATGCAGCGCCAGCGCCGTTGTACGGCCAATGGCAAAATAACGTGGAAGAGATGGCCAGCTTTTCTCTTGCTGGCGAAGTTCGGCATCTGCAAAGGTAACGGCGTGCTGCGAGAGGGCGAAGACCAGATCGTTCTCCGTCAGCGCCGACAGTCGGGAAGCAACCGTTGCCAGTTCCCGACCAGGTGAAAACTCGATGAGCGGAAAACTCCAGGCCACCTGCCCCAGTGTGCGCAGTCGGCTCACTAACTCTTCCCCTGCGGGAGACGGGCGGGTGACCAGAATACTCATGCGGGGGCTTCTCCGTTATAAACTTCCGCCAGAATGGCGCGCGCACCGTTCTCCAGCAGTTCTTCTGCCAGAGAGATACCCATCTGTTCGGCATCCTGTGTGGCGCCGCGACGTTCTCCGCATACCATCTGTGAACCGTCAGGCGCGCCGACCAGCGCACGTAGCCAAATCTCACCGTCGATGATTTCGGCATAGCTACCAATAGGTACCTGACATCCCCCTTCCAGGCGGGTGTTCATGGCGCGTTCTGCTTTGACGCGTAGCGCGGTCTCTTCATGGTTGAGCGGCGCTAACAGCGCCTGAGTGCGCATATCATCCAGTCGACATTCTATGCCTACTGCGCCTTGCCCAACAGCGGGCAGGGAGACTTCCGGCGGCAGAGCGGTGCGGACTCGCGACTCAAGACCTAAACGTTTTAATCCGGCGACCGCCAGAATAATGGCGTCATAATCGCCGTTATCCAGTTTGCTGAGGCGCGTGCCTACGTTGCCGCGCAGCGAACGGATGACGAGATCCGGGCGACGCTTCGCCAACTGGCACTGGCGACGCAAACTGGATGTCCCGACGATGCTGCCTGCGGGGAGTTCATCCAACGTGTTGTACTTATTTGAGACGAAAGCATCGCGCGGATCCTCTCGCTCACAAATGGTGACCAGCCCAAGACCGTCAGGGAATTCAACCGGCACATCCTTCATGGAATGCACGGCGATATCGGCGCGTTTTTCCAGCAGCGCGACTTCCAGCTCTTTAACAAACAACCCTTTCCCCCCGACCTTCGCCAGTGGGGTATCAAGGATCACATCGCCACGGGTTACCATAGGAACCAGTTCCACGATCAGACCGGGGTGGTTTGCCATTAAGGCGTCTTTGACATAATGTGCCTGCCAGAGCGCAAGGGGGCTTTGGCGTGTGGCAATTCTCAAAACATTGTCTAACATGCTTGTTACCGTCATTATCAATCATTGACCATCCTAACATCCTTATCAAAGGGATGTCAGCGTTACGCTCAAACGTAAGTGAGAGGAAAAGGCGCTGCATCATCACTGGCAGTGAATAATGACGAGAAACCTCCCGACCGTATGAAGGAATTTACACGTAACGAACGGTGCTACACTTGTATGTAGCGCATCTTTCTTTACGGTCAATGAGCAAGGTGTTAAATTGATCACGTTTTAGACCATTTTTTCGGCTGTACAGCATAAAAAAATATGGCCGAAAAACAGGTAACGGTTATTTTTGACATACGGTTTATCCGAATTGATGGCGATTATTGTGAGCGCTTGCGCCGCGGCAATCGACAACATGACGGATAGCAACATCAGGCGATACGTCTTGTACCTCTATATTGAGACTCTGAAACAGAGACTGGATGCCATAAATCAACTGCGTGTGGATCGCGCGCTTGCTGCCATGGGACCTGCCTTCCAGCAGGTATACAGTCTGCTGCCGACATTATTGCACTACCACCATCCGCTGATGCCGGGTTACCTCGATGGTAACGTTCCCAAAGGCATATGTCTTTACACGCCTGATGAAACCCAACGCCACTACCTGAACGAACTGGAACTGTACCGCGGTATGTCGCCGCAGGATCCTCCCAAGGGCGAGCTGCCGATCACTGGCGTTTACTCAATGGGCAGCACCTCTTCGGTAGGGCAAAGCTGTTCCTCTGACCTTGATATCTGGGTCTGCCATCAATCCTGGCTGGATAGCGAAGAGCGCCAGCTACTGCAGCGTAAATGTAGTCTGCTCGAAAGCTGGGCCGCCTCGTTGGGCGTGGAAGTCAGCTTCTTCCTGATTGATGAAAACCGTTTCCGTCACAATGAAAGCGGCAGTCTCGGTGGCGAAGACTGTGGCTCGACGCAGCATATCCTGTTGCTTGATGAATTCTATCGCACCGCTGTGCGCCTCGCGGGTAAACGTATTCTGTGGAATATGGTGCCGGGAGATGAAGAAGAGCATTACGACGATTACGTCATGACGCTCTACGCTCAGGGTGTGTTAACGCCAAATGAATGGCTGGATCTCGGCGGACTCAGTTCGCTCTCCGCCGAAGAATACTTTGGCGCCAGCCTGTGGCAGCTGTACAAGAGTATCGACTCCCCTTACAAGGCGGTGCTGAAAACGCTGCTGCTGGAAGCCTATTCCTGGGAATACCCCAATCCGCGCCTGTTGGCGAAAGATATAAAACAGCGCCTGCACGATGGCGAGATCGTCTCTTTTGGTCTCGACCCTTACTGCATGATGCTGGAGCGCGTTACCGAGTACCTCACGGCGATCGAAGATCCGACGCGCCTGGATTTAGTGCGTCGATGTTTCTACTTAAAAGTGTGTGAGAAACTGAGCCGTGAGCGCGCCTGCGTGGGTTGGCGTCGTGAAGTATTAAGTCAGTTAGTGAAAGAGTGGGGCTGGGATGACGCCCGTCTGACCATGCTGGATAACCGCGCTAACTGGAAGATTGACCAGGTACGCGAAGCGCATAACGAACTGCTCGATGCGATGATGCAGAGCTATCGTAATCTGATCCGCTTTGCGCGGCGCAATAACCTCAGCGTCAGCGCCAGCCCGCAGGATATCGGCGTGCTGACCCGTAAGCTGTATGCCGCGTTTGAAGCGTTGCCGGGTAAAGTCACGCTGGTGAACCCACAGATATCTCCGGATCTCTCGGAACCGAATCTGACCTTTATCCATGTACCGCCGGGTCGTGCCAACCGTTCAGGTTGGTATCTCTACAACCGCGCGCCGAACATGGACTCGATCATCAGCCATCAGCCGCTGGAATATAACCGCTATCTAAATAAGCTGGTGGCGTGGGCCTGGTTCAATGGCCTGCTGACCTCGCGTACGCATTTGTTTATTAAGGGCAACGGCATTGTTGATTTGCCGAAGCTGCAGGAAATGGTCGCCGACGTGTCGCACCACTTCCCGCTGCGACTGCCTGCACCAACGCCGAAAGCGCTCTATAGCCCATGCGAAATTCGCCACCTGGCGATTATCGTTAACCTCGAATATGACCCGACGGCAGCGTTTCGCAATCAGGTGGTGCATTTTGATTTCCGTAAGCTGGACGTCTTCAGTTTTGGTGAAGAGCAAAAATGCCTGGTGGGTAGCGTAGACCTGCTGTACCGCAACTCGTGGAATGAAGTGCGTACGCTGCACTTCAACGGCGAGCAGGCGATGATTGAAGCGTTAAAAACGATTCTGGGCAAAATGCACCAGGATGCCGCGCCGCCGGATAGCGTCGAGGTCTTCTGCTATAGCCAGCATCTGCGCGGTTTAATTCGCACCCGCGTCCAGCAACTGGTGTCTGAGTGCATCGAATTACGCCTCTCCAGCACCCGTCAGGAAACCGGACGTTTCAAAGCGCTGCGCGTTTCCGGCCAGACGTGGGGATTGTTCTTCGAGCGCCTGAACGTTTCGGTACAGAAGCTGGAAAACGCAATTGAATTCTATGGCGCGATTTCACATAACAAACTGCACGGGCTTTCCGTCCAGGTTGAGACCAACCATGTGAAACTGCCGTCGGTGGTCGACGGTTTTGCCAGTGAAGGGATTATTCAGTTCTTTTTCGAAGAAACGGGTGATGAGCAGGGCTTTAATATCTACATTCTGGACGAAAGCAATCGGGCCGAGGTGTATCACCACTGCGAAGGTAGCAAAGAGGAGTTGGTACGCGACGTCAGCCGTTTCTACTCATCGTCGCACGATCGCTTTACCTACGGCTCCAGCTTCATCAACTTTAACCTGCCGCAGTTCTATCAGATTGTGAAAACCGACGGGCGCGCGCAGGTGATTCCGTTCCGCACCCAGCCGATTAGCGCTGTTCCGCCAGCCAGTCAGGACAACGACACGCCGCTGTTACAGCAGTATTTCTCGTGAGTTAACTTGCCCGGTGGCGCGACGCTTACCGGGCTAAAGTAGGCCGGATAAGCAAAGCGCATCCGGCACTAAAGCTTAGCGGAAGCTCACCTCTTCACCCGCCTGCTGCGTTGCCGCTTGTTCCAACAGATCCCAGAACGTTTCGCCGCTTCGGTCGCAGATCCATTCGTCGCCTTTCAGGTCAAAGTGGTAGCCGCCCTGTTTGGTCGCCAGCCACACCTGGTGGAGCGGCTCCTGACGGTTAATGATAATTTTGCTGCCGTTTTCGAAGCTGATGGTCAGCACGCCGCCGTTGATCTCACAATCGATATCGCTGTCGCCATCCCAGTCATCCAGACGTTCTTCAATGGTCATCCACAGGGTGTCAGCAAGGCGATGAAATTCACTGTCGTTCATTTTCTTATCCTATTTTTCGTGATGCCCGCAGTATAACGTGGAATAAATCGCGATGCAGTTTTTAGCCAAACTCTTGCTTTTACGCCTTCTCCTGCGATGATAGAAAACAGAAAGCATGAACTTTACAGGCAATCCATAATGAAAAACGTGTTAAAGCCACTCGCTGTCATTTTTACTCTGTTCAGCCTTACGGGCTGTGGGCTAAAAGGCCCGCTCTATTTCCCGCCAGCTGATAAAACCGCGCCGCCTCCGACCAAGAGCGTTCAGCCGCAATCGCAATCCACCACGCCTGAGAAAAACGATCGTGGGATTAGTGATGGGCCTTCTCAGGTGAATTACTAACGGCAGGAATAGATTTTACATTTCTGTACCCGCGTGAACGGAGTGAATGATGCAATTCTCTAAAATGCATGGCCTTGGCAACGATTTTATGGTCGTCGACGCGGTAACGCAGAATGTCTTTTTCTCACCAGAGCTGATCCGCCGCCTGGCCGACAGACATCTCGGCGTTGGATTTGATCAGCTGCTGGTGGTTGAGCCTCCGTATGATCCGGAGCTGGATTTCCACTACCGTATTTTTAATGCCGACGGCAGTGAAGTGTCACAGTGTGGCAATGGCGCCCGCTGTTTTGCCCGTTTTGTTCGTCTGAAAGGGCTGACCAATAAACGTGATATTCGCGTCAGTACCGCGAATGGTCGTATGGTATTAACCGTCACCGACGACGAGCTGGTGCGGGTGAATATGGGCGAACCCAATTTTGAACCCTCGCAGGTTCCTTTTCGCGCTAACAAAGCAGAGAAGACCTATATTATGCGCGCGGCCGAACAGACAGTATTGTGCGGCGTGGTTTCAATGGGGAACCCGCACTGCGTGATTCAGGTTGATGATGTTGATACGGCCACGGTAGAAACACTGGGACCGGTTCTGGAAAGCCACGAACGCTTCCCTGAACGCGCCAACATCGGATTTATGCAGGTGGTAAAACGCGAGCATATCCGACTGCGCGTCTATGAGCGCGGCGCGGGTGAAACGCAGGCCTGCGGCAGCGGTGCGTGCGCTGCCGTTGCGGTCGGTATCCAGCAGGGTCTGCTGGCAGAAGAAGTGAGGGTGGAATTACCGGGCGGTCGACTTGATATCGCCTGGAAAGGTCCGGGTCATCCGCTGTATATGACTGGCCCGGCGGCACATGTCTACGACGGATTTATTCACTTATGAAGCAACCAGGGGAAGAACTACAGGAAACGCTCATGGAGCTGGACGACCGGGCGGTCGTCGATTACCTGCAACGTAATCCTGAGTTTTTTATCCGTAATGCCCAGGCCGTTGAAGCGATGCGAGTTCCGCACCCAGTGCGGGGCACGGTCTCTTTAGTGGAATGGCATATGGCGCGGGCACGTAATCATATTAACGTGCTGGAAGAGAACATGGCGTTGTTGATGGAACAAGCCAACGCCAATGAAAGCCTGTTCTATCGTCTGTTAAATCTGCAAGGGCGGCTGGTGTCGGCCAGCAGTCTTGACGACATGCTGATGCGATTTCATCGCTGGGCGCGTGAGTTAGGGCTGGCCGGAGCGACGGTTCGTCTGTTCCCGGATCGCTGGCGACTTAGCGCGCCATCAAAATTCACCCATCTGGCATTAAGCCGTCAGGCTTTTGAACCGCTGCGTATCCAGCGTCTGGGTCAGTCACAGCACTATCTTGGGCCGCTCAATGGTCCGGAATTGCTGGTCATGATGCCGGAGGCGAAAGCCATAGGCTCGGTGGCGATGTCGATGCTCGGGCAAGATGGCTCTCTGGGCGTGATGCTGTTTAGCAGCCGTGACGTTAATCATTACCAGCAGGGGCAAGGCACGCAATTGCTGCAGGAAATCTCGCTGATGTTGCCGGAGCTGCTGGAGCGCTGGATTGAACGCGTATGACCGATTCACCCCTTTCTCAGGATGTGGCGCGCTTTTTGCGCTATCTGGGCGTTGAGCGTCAGCTTAGCCCGATCACATTGCTTAATTATCAGCGTCAGCTTGATGCCATCATTGCGTTAGCCGGAGAGACCGGTCTGCAAAGCTGGCAACAATGTGATGCTGCGATGGTACGTAGTTTTGCTGTTCGCAGCCGTCGTAAAGGACTGGGGCCGGCGAGTCTGGCGCTGCGTCTCTCCGCGTTACGCAGTTTCTTCGACTGGCTGGTTAATCAGGGCGAGCTGAAAGCTAATCCGGCAAAAAGCGTTTCCGCGCCGAAAGCACCGCGTCATCTCCCTAAAAATATCGATGTCGACGATGTTAATCGTCTGCTGGATATCGATCTCAACGATCCCCTTGCCGTGCGCGATAGAGCAATGCTGGAAGTGATGTACGGCGCGGGTCTGCGTTTATCTGAGTTGGTTGGGCTGGATATTAAACATCTCGACCTCGACACCGGCGAAGTGTGGGTGATGGGTAAGGGCAGTAAAGAGCGTCGCCTGCCGATTGGCCGCAACGCGGTGGCGTGGATTGAGCACTGGCTGGATCTACGCGGGCTATTTGGTAGCGATGACGATGCGCTATTTCTGTCCAAACTGGGCAAACGCATCTCGGCGCGTAATGTGCAGAAACGCTTTGCTGAATGGGGTATCAAGCAGGGGCTGAACAGCCACGTACATCCCCACAAATTGCGTCACTCCTTTGCGACGCATATGCTGGAGTCGAGCGGCGATCTGCGCGGAGTGCAGGAGTTATTGGGTCATGCCAATCTCTCCACGACTCAAATCTATACCCATCTTGATTTTCAACACCTGGCTTCAGTGTACGATGCGGCGCATCCGCGCGCCAAACGGGGGAAATAATGCGTTTTTACCGGCCTTTGGGGCGCATTTCTGCGCTCACCTTTGACCTTGATGACACCCTTTACGATAACCGTCCTGTTATCACACGCACCGAGCAGGAAGCGCTCGCGTTTGTACAGAATTACCATCCGGCGTTGAATTCGCTGCAAAATAGCGACCTACAGCGCTTACGTCAGGCCGTTCGCGACGCCGAGCCGGAAATCTACCACGATGTTACCCAATGGCGTCACCGGGCCGTAGAACGCGCTATGCTGGAAGCTGGGTTGTCAGCGGCAGAAGCCAGAATGGGGGCGAATGCGGCGATGATGAATTTTGCCAAATGGCGTAGCCGCATTGAAGTCCCGCAGACGACGCATGACACGCTGAAGGCGCTGGCTCGCAAATGGCCGCTGGTGGCGATTACCAACGGTAATGCGCAGCCGGAACTGTTTGGCCTGGGCGATTATTTTGAGTTTGTGCTGCGCGCCGGTCCCGACGGGCGCTCAAAACCGTTCAGCGACATGTACGCGCTGGCGGCGGAAAAACTGAAAATGCCTGTGGGTGAGATTCTGCACGTGGGTGATGACCTGACGACGGACGTCGCGGGCGCCATCCGTTGTGGTATGCAGGCCTGCTGGATTAAACCGGAAAATGCCGACCTGATGCAAACCGCAGACAGTCGTTTGCTTCCGCATATCGAAATTTCACAGTTGGCATCTCTAACCTCGCTGATATAATCACCAGCAGAACTCTGTATATATACCCAGCTTTTTGGCGGATGGCGCTACGCTTATCCGCCTTACCTACTTTTACGCGGCGGTGCCAATGGACGTTTCTTACCTGCTCGACAGCCTTAATGATAAACAGCGTGAAGCGGTGGCCGCGCCACGCAGCAACATGCTGGTTCTGGCAGGCGCGGGGAGTGGTAAAACGCGCGTGCTGGTGCACCGTATCGCCTGGTTACTGACGGTTGAGAACAACTCGCCGTACTCCATTATGGCGGTGACCTTTACCAACAAAGCGGCGGCGGAAATGCGCCACCGTATCGGCCAGATAATGGGAACCAGCCAGGGCGGTATGTGGGTAGGTACATTCCACGGTCTGGCCCACCGTCTGCTGCGCGCGCACCATATGGATGCGAACCTGCCGCAGGATTTTCAGATCCTCGACAGCGAAGACCAACTGCGTTTGCTCAAGCGTCTGATCAAGGCGATGAACCTTGATGAGAAGCAGTGGCCGCCGCGTCAGGCGATGTGGTTCATCAACAGCCAGAAAGACGAAGGGCTGCGTCCGCATCATCTGCAAAGCTACGGCAACCCGGTTGAGCAAACCTGGCAGAAAGTGTATCAGGCTTACCAGGAAGCGTGTGACCGCGCGGGGCTGGTGGATTTCGCCGAGCTGCTGCTGCGCGCCCACGAGCTGTGGCTCAACAAACCGCATATCCTGCAGCACTACCGCGAACGTTTTACCAATATCCTGGTGGACGAATTTCAGGATACCAACAACATTCAGTACGCGTGGATCCGCCTGCTGGCGGGCGATACCGGCAAGGTAATGATCGTCGGTGATGACGATCAGTCAATCTACGGCTGGCGCGGAGCGCAGGTGGAGAACATCCAGCGCTTTCTCACGGATTTCCCCGGCGCAGAAACCATTCGTCTGGAGCAGAACTACCGTTCGACCAACAATATCCTCAGCGCGGCTAACGCCCTGATTGAAAACAATAATGGGCGTCTGGGTAAAAAGCTGTGGACCGATGGCGTCGACGGCGAACCGATCTCGCTGTACTGCGCGTTCAACGAACTCGATGAAGCGCGCTTTGTGGTCAATCGTATCAAGACCTGGCAGGACAACGGTGGTGCGCTGGAGCAATGCGCTATTCTTTATCGCAGCAACGCCCAGTCGCGCGTACTGGAAGAGGCGTTGTTACAGGCCAGCATGCCGTATCGGATTTATGGCGGGATGCGCTTCTTCGAACGCCAGGAAATCAAAGATGCGCTTTCCTACCTGCGTCTGATCGCCAACCGCAATGACGACGCCGCGTTTGAGCGCGTGGTGAATACGCCCACCCGCGGGATTGGCGATCGTACTTTGGATGTGGTGCGTCAGACCTCCCGTGACCGCCAGCTAACGTTGTGGCAGGCCTGTCGTGAGCTGTTGCAGGAAAAAGCCCTCGCGGGTCGCGCCGCCAGCGCCTTACAGCGCTTTATGGAGCTGATTGACGCACTGGCGCAGGAGACCGCCGATATGCCGCTGCACGTGCAGACTGACCGGGTGGTTAAAGACTCCGGCCTGCGCATGATGTACGAGCAGGAAAAAGGCGAGAAAGGCCAGACGCGTATCGAAAACTTAGACGAACTGGTGACGGCAACGCGCCAGTTCAGCTACAACGAAGAAGACGAAGACTTAATGCCGCTGCAGGCGTTCCTGTCTCACGCCGCGCTGGAAGCGGGCGAAGGGCAGGCGGATACCTGGCAGGACGCGGTACAACTGATGACGCTGCACTCGGCGAAAGGTCTGGAGTTCCCGCAGGTGTTTATCGTCGGGATGGAAGAAGGCATGTTCCCCAGCCAGATGTCGCTGGACGAAGGCGGTCGCCTCGAAGAAGAGCGCCGCCTGGCTTACGTAGGCGTGACCCGCGCAATGCAAAAGCTGACGCTGACCTACGCCGAAACGCGTCGTCTGTACGGCAAAGAGGTTTACCATCGTCCGTCGCGCTTTATCGGCGAACTGCCGGAAGCGTGCGTTGAAGAGGTTCGCCTGCGCGCCACTGTCAGCCGACCGGTGAGCCATCAGCGGATGGGTACGCCAATGGCGGAAAATGATACCGGCTATAAGCTCGGCCAGCGAGTGCGCCACGCTAAATTTGGCGAGGGCACTATCGTCAACCTGGAAGGAAGCGGCGAACACAGTCGTTTGCAGGTCGCGTTCCAGGGGCAGGGGATCAAATGGCTGGTTGCCGCCTACGCCAGACTGGAAACGGTATGATCGCCTGATGTCGCTGCGCTTATCAGGCCTACGCGGAACGTAATATTTTGATTTGTAGGCCGGATAAGGCGAAGCCGCCATCCGGCTATCTGTCGGTTAATATTCTGAAATCATAGATAAATAATTCCCCTCTGCTAACCTTTCTGTATAAGGGGAAATTATTACTTTTTCGCCATCCGTTGCGTGTTGACGTCAAAATTTTGCTGGCGTAACATGCGCGCACGATTACGCTAAGAGGACATTCGCCTTGGACACACCCAGTAGATACTGGCTCATTATCCTGTCATCCAGGATCAACTCCTAAGGCTATCCCTTTTTGCTGATAGCCTTCGCGGTTGTCAGCGACCTTCTGTTTTTTCCCGTCGCGCTGAGTCAGGCTGTTTAATGGTCTGAAACCCAATTTGTTTCTGTGTGCCCTCCGAACTGTCCGATAATTTTTTGCATTGGGAGTCCCGGTCATGCTGAGCGCATTTCAACTGGAAAACAATCGTTTAACTCGCCTTGAGGCAGACGAGATCGAGCACCTGGCCAGTTCGGTTTGGGTCGATTTAGTCGAGCCGGATGACGAAGAACGAAACCGTGTGCAAAAGGACTTGGGCCAGAATCTGGCTACGCGCCCTGAACTGGAAGACATCGAAGCATCCGCACGTTTTTTTGAAGACGAAGACGGTCTGCACATCCACTCCTTCTTCTTTTACGAAGACGCCGACGATCACGCGGGTAACTCAACCGTCGCATTTACCATTCGCGAAGGCCGCCTGTTTACTCTGCGCGAGCGCGAACTGCCGGCCTTCCGCCTGTACCGCATGCGTGCGCGTAACCAGGCGATGGTGGATGGTAACGCTTACGAGCTGTTGCTCGACCTGTTCGAAACCAAAATTGAACAGCTGGCGGATGAGATCGAAAACATCTACAGCGACCTGGAAAAACTCAGCCGTGTGATCATGGAAGGGCGTCAGGGCGATGAGTATGACGAAGCGCTGTCGACGTTGGCGGAACTGGAAGATATCGGCTGGAAAGTACGTTTGTGTCTGATGGATACCCAGCGCGCACTGAACTTCCTGGTACGTAAAGCGCGTTTGCCGGGCAGTCAGCTGGAGCAGGCGCGTGAGATCCTGCGCGATATCGAATCCCTGCTGCCTCATAATGAATCGCTGTTCCAGAAGGTTAACTTCCTGATGCAGGCGGCTATGGGCTTTATCAACATCGAGCAGAACCGCATCATCAAGATCTTCTCGGTGGTTTCTGTGGTATTCCTGCCGCCGACGCTGGTGGCTTCCAGCTACGGGATGAACTTTGAGTTTATGCCGGAATTGCACTGGAGCTTCGGTTACCCGGGCGCGATTGTCTTTATGATGCTCGCGGGGCTGGCGCCGTATCTGTACTTTAAGCGCAAGAACTGGCTGTAATCACTGTACTTTATCCGGCCTACGGCGATGTGCTTTTGTAGGCCGGATAAGCGAAGCGCCATCCGGCACTCCCCTAGCTCCGACGAACCCGTCGTTGCGTATAAATCGCATCCATCACGAAAATCGCCAGCGCCACCCAGATAAACGCAAACGTGACCATTTTATCCGTTCCCGGGACTTCACCGTAGAAGGTGACGGCCAGCAGGAACATCAGCGTAGGCCCGATATACTGGAAGAATCCCAGCGTGGACAGACGCAGGCGGGTTGCCGCGCCGGTAAAGCACAGCAGCGGAATGGTGGTCACGACACCCGCGGCAATCAGCAGCAGGTTGAGCGACATGGGGTTTTGCCCCATATGGCTGGTTGAGCTGTCCGCAATGCCAAACAGATAGATGGCGGCGACAGGTAAAAGCCACAGGGTTTCGATCAGCATGCCGGTTTGTGCTTCGACGGCAATCTTTTTGCGCACCAGCCCATAGAACGCAAAGCTGAACGCCAGTCCCAGCGCGATTATTGGCAGCGATCCGAAGGTCCACAGCTGTACCAGCACGCCGCAGGCGGCTAACAGTACTGCCAGCCACTGCATGCGACGAAAGCGCTCACCGAGGAATAGCATTCCCAGCACAATATTCACAAGTGGGTTAATAAAATAGCCGAGGCTGGCTTCCAGCATATGGTGATTATTGACCGCCCAAATGAACAGCAGCCAGTTTCCGCCGATGAGCACTGCAGAGAGCGCCAGCAGGAAGATCTTCTTTGGCGTTTGTAGCAGCGTTTTGACGCCTGACCACTGGCGGCTGATGCTCATCAGTACCACCATAAAGAAAAATGACCAGATGACGCGGTGCGTCAGGATCTCATCCGCCGGGACATAGTAAATCAGCTTGAAGTAGGCGGGAGCGATACCCCAAATAAAATAAGCAGCAAGAGCGAGTAGCACGCCCTGCCGCGATTGTTTAGCATCCATCGGGAAAACTCATTGCAGAAATGTAACAGCAGTTTACCTTTTTTTAGGCACTTACCCCACCATATAAGTGGCGGTTGCGCTGGCAATATAAAGCTGTTCTTCGTTATGCAATTCCACGCGCGCAACAGCGACTTTATTACCCGCCCGCAGCAGGCTACTGGTGGCGGTAAAGCGATTCCCTCTTCCGGGGCGCAGATAATCAACACGCAAATCGATTGTACCCATGCGTGACATCCGCTGACGTAGTTCGTCCTCGCTGATCGTTTCATGGCGGGTCAGCGTACTCCCAACGCATACCAGCCCGGCGGCGACGTCCAGCGCCGAGGCGATCACGCCGCCATGCAGAATGCTTTGCGCCCAGTTGCCGACCATCATCGGTTGGTTATTAAAGGCTAATTGAGCAAATTCTTTCTCATAGCGTTCGAGCTCCAGTCCCAGCGCCCGGTTAAACGGCATATGATAGACAAACATTTCACCCACTAACTTCAGCGCTTCCTCAGCAGTAAGTACGGCAGACATACGATCCCTACATCTCGGTGGTTAATGAAATGTTGATATTATGCTTATTATTTGTTGTTTTCTACTTTAGGACGGGATAACTAACGAGTAACTAGCTAAGTATGTAGAATACTTGCCAGATAATTATACAATTCATCAATATTTTGGTTCAGGAGAACATTACCGATGCGGGCGATTCTGGGATGGTTACTACCAGCAATTATGCTGCCGTTGACCGCGTATGCGCAGGAAGCGACAGTGAAAGAGATTCATGATGCACCGGCGGTTCGTGGCAGTATTATCGCCAATATGCTGCAGGAACATGACAACCCTTTCACGCTTTATCCTTATGACACCAACTATCTTATTTACACCAATACCAGCGACATGAACAAAGAGGCGATCAGCAGTTATAGCTGGTCCGAAAATGCGCGCAAAGATGAGGTTAAGTTTCAGTTAAGCCTGGCGTTTCCGCTCTGGCGCGGGATATTAGGCCCAAACTCGGTACTTGGCGGTTCCTATACCCAGAAGTCCTGGTGGCAGCTTTCGAACAGTGAAGAGTCTTCACCGTTTCGCGAAACCAACTACGAACCGCAATTATTCCTCGGTTTCGCTACCGACTATCGCTTTGCCGGTTGGACGCTTCGTGATGTCGAAATGGGTTATAACCATGACTCCAACGGCCGATCCGATCCCACGTCACGTAGCTGGAACCGTCTTTATACCCGTCTGATGGCTGAAAATGGTAACTGGCTGGTGGAAGTTAAGCCGTGGTACGTGATTGGTAGCACCGACGATAACCCTGATATCACTAAATACATGGGCTACTATCAGCTGAAAATGGGGTATCACCTGGGTGACGCGGTTATCAGCGTGAAAGGCCAGTACAACTGGAATACCGGCTACGGCGGCGCAGAGCTGGGGGCCAGTTATCCCATCACGAAGCATGTGCGTCTATACACTCAGGTCTACAGTGGTTACGGCGAATCGCTGATTGACTACAACTTCAATCAGACGCGTGTTGGTGTGGGCGTGATGCTCAACGATATCTTCTGATAAGTATTGAGAGTATTTTAATCATTGCAGTTTCTCTCTCAGGCGCTGAAAATAGCGCCTGTTTTTATTTCGGGCGAATGGGGTTAATGTGGCGCAGGCGGAAGTGTTGAATCTGGAAATGGGCGCTAAACAGGTTTTGCAGGAAACCTTTGGCTACCAACAGTTTCGCCCCGGTCAGGAAGAAATCATTGATACCGTGCTCTCTGGTCGCGACTGCCTGGTCGTTATGCCGACCGGCGGCGGTAAATCCCTGTGCTATCAAATTCCCGCATTATTGCTAAACGGACTCACTGTTGTTGTTTCCCCGCTGATTTCCCTGATGAAAGATCAGGTCGATCAACTGCTGGCCAACGGCGTGGCGGCGGCGTGCCTGAATTCTACTCAAAGTCGTGAACAACAGCTTGAGGTGATGGCGGGCTGTCGCAGCGGGCAGATTCGCTTACTGTATATTGCGCCCGAACGCCTGATGCTGGATAACTTCCTTGAGCATCTGGCGCACTGGAATCCGGTGCTGCTGGCGGTTGATGAAGCGCACTGTATTTCGCAGTGGGGGCATGATTTCCGCCCCGAGTACGCTGCGCTGGGCCAGCTGCGTCAGCGTTTCCCGACGCTACCGTTTGTGGCGCTGACCGCGACCGCGGATGAGACAACCAGGCTGGACATTGTGCGTCTGCTGGGACTCAACGATCCGTTAATTCAGATCAGCAGCTTTGACCGCCCGAACATTCGCTACATGCTGATGGAGAAGTTTAAGCCGCTCGATCAGCTGATGCGCTACGTGCAAGAGCAGCGCGGTAAGTCTGGCATTATCTATTGTAACAGTCGCGCCAAAGTCGAAGACACCGCCGCGCGTCTGCAAAGCCGTGGCATCAGCGCCGGGGCTTATCATGCCGGGCTGGAAAATGCCGTACGCGCCGAGGTGCAGGAGAAATTCCAGCGTGATGACCTGCAAATCGTAGTGGCGACCGTGGCGTTCGGTATGGGGATCAACAAACCTAACGTACGCTTCGTGGTGCATTTCGATATTCCGCGTAACATCGAATCCTATTACCAGGAAACCGGCCGCGCCGGGCGTGATGGCCTGCCGGCGGAAGCGATGCTGTTTTACGATCCGGCTGATATGGCATGGCTACGCCGTTGCCTCGAAGAGAAACCCGCCGGGCAACTGCTGGATATCGAGCGTCATAAGCTCAATGCGATGGGGGCGTTTGCCGAGGCGCAGACCTGTCGTCGTCTGGTGTTGCTGAACTATTTTGGCGAAGGGCGCCAGGAGCCGTGTGGCAACTGCGATATCTGTCTCGACCCGCCAAAACAGTACGACGGACTTATGGATGCGCGCAAAGCGCTGTCGACGATTTACCGTGTTAACCAACGCTTCGGCATGGGATACGTCGTGGAAGTGCTGCGCGGAGCGAATAACCAGCGTATTCGCGAACTGGCTCATGACAAACTGCCGGTCTATGGCATTGGTCGCGAGCAAAGCCACGAACACTGGGTGAGCGTTATTCGCCAGCTTATTCACCTGGGCCTGGTGACGCAGAATATTGCTCATCACTCCGCGTTACAGCTAACCGAAGCCGCGCGTCCGGTGTTGCGCGGTGACGTTGCGTTACAGCTTGCTGTACCGCGTATTGTGGCGCTGAAACCGCGTGCGATGCAGAAATCCTTCGGTGGTAACTACGACCGCAAACTGTTCGCCAAATTGCGTAAGCTGCGTAAAGCCATTGCCGACGAAGAGAACATTCCGCCGTACGTGGTGTTCAACGACGCCACGCTGATTGAAATGGCAGAGCAGATGCCGGTTTCACCGAGTGAAATGCTAAGCGTAAACGGTGTGGGGATGCGTAAACTGGAGCGTTTCGGTAAAGAGTTTATGGCGCTTATTCGCGCACACGTTGATGGTGACGACGAAGAGTAGTCAGCCGGGCAAAAAAGTGCCAGGATGGTGACTCACTGAACTATTCCCCCGCGAGTCATTTTTATGTTAACGCTATTTTTCACCGTTGCGTTGGTGCATATCGTTGCGCTGATGAGCCCCGGTCCCGATTTCTTTTTTGTTTCTCAAACTGCGGTTAGCCGTTCGCGCAAAGAAGCTATGATGGGCGTGCTGGGCATTACCTGCGGCGTCATGGTCTGGGCTGGCGTGGCACTGCTCGGCCTGCATCTGATTATCGAAAAAATGGCCTGGTTGCATACCATTATTATGGTCGGCGGGGGGCTGTATCTGTGCTGGATGGGTTATCAGATGCTGCGCGGCGCGTTTAAAAAACAGGATGTTGCAGCGCCCACTCCGCAGGTGGAGCTGGCGCAGAGCGGACGCAGCTTTTTGAAAGGTCTGCTGACCAACCTGGCGAACCCTAAAGCCATTATCTATTTTGGCTCCGTCTTCTCATTGTTCGTTGGCGACAACGTGGGAACGGGCGCGCGTTGGGGGATCTTTGCTCTGATTATCGTGGAAACACTGGCGTGGTTTACCGTGGTCGCCAGCCTGTTTGCGCTCCCGAAAATGCGTCGTGGCTATCAGCGTCTGGCGAAGTGGATTGATGGTTTTGCCGGTGCGCTGTTCGCAGGCTTCGGTATCCATCTGATTATTTCGCGCTAAGTTTGTTGCCCGCCTGGGAGTCCCAGGCGGTATGCGGCTTATTGCGCAAGCTTCTGTAGCTCATCCTTCGAAAGGCCGGTCATTTCCATAATCGCGTCGGTATCAAGACCTCGCTTGAGCATCGCTTTTGCTACATCAGTAAGGGCAATGCGCCTCCCTTCTTCACGGCCTATCTGCTTTAGTTGATCCGCCATTGTCATCAGTTTTTCTCCATGCTGCGGCACCCGCTGTGCCAGCTTATACAATAATGTCTGAACATCTTGTGTATTCCCTGCTTGCACCATGTAGTTTACCAGCACGGTTATTTGTTGTCCGCTCATCTTCTCCAGCATAAACAGGCGGGTAAGTTTATCCAGCAACTGCGCCATGTCGCGCTGGCGAATGTGTTTTTGTACTAATGTCAGCGCTGCCATACTGCGATGCTGCATGATCTCATCATCTGGAATAACCGTCACATCCACCAACGGAAATGGTGTGCTGTAAAGTTGAAGGGCGGTTCCAGAATCCTCAAAGTGATCCAGCCAGTTCATTGAGCCTTGCCATGGGCTTTGCTTGCCATGGTAAAAGAGCACTGGAATAACCAGCGGCAGAGTGTCGTTTCCAGCCTCAAGATGACGCTGCATCGCTGCGATAGCGTAGCGCATCAGGCGAAATGACATGTGCTTATCCGGTGAGCTTTGATGCTCAATGAGCACATGTACATAGCCATGTCCGCTGGTGGTTTCCAGTGAGTAGAGAATATCGCTGAAATAGGGGCGCAGATCGTCCTCCACAAAACTGCCTGATTCCAGACGGAGCGTTTCCAGTTTGCATATTTTGATTAACGAGGGAGGAAGATGAAGTTCGATAAAGTCCCGCGCGGTTTCCACGCGGGAGAGGAAGGTTTTAAATACTGCGTCATGTGGTGTTGTTACTTCCGCCATCGTTAATCATCCGTGAGTGGTGAATATGGCAGCATTCTGGCATTAGCAATCAACGTCTAACAGTACAGGATAAAAGGCTTTTCTCCCTTTGCGGCGAAGTACGAAAAGCCATGTTCAGAGGCTCTTACCGATAGCATTTCTTTGCGAGTGCCGTTCCATTTGCTAGGCATGCCTTGCCGATGCCAGCAGGGCGCCTATCAGCATAAATAGCGAACCAAACACTTTGTTGAGCGCCTTCATTTGCTTTGGCCCTTTAATCCAGCCAGCAATGCGCGTGGCCAACGTCGCGTAACCGATCATCACAATGATATCGACCACGATGGTCGTGACGCCAAGCACCACGTACTGCATCAACTGCGGTTCCTGCGGCAGGATGAACTGCGGGAACAGAGCGGCAAGGAAAACTATGCTCTTAGGATTGGTCAGATTAACAAAGACCGCGCGTTTGAACAGCCGGCTGCGCGATTGCGTATTCGCCATGGTATTCAGATCGATAGCACCCGCCGCCCGCCATTGTTGAATACCCAGCCAAATCAGATAGGCCGCTCCCGCCCACTTCAGCACCTCAAATGCGATCACCGAACGTGAAAATAGCGTTCCCAGTCCTACGCCAACCAGAACGATATGAATACCCAACCCGGTCTGCAAACCTGCAATCGACGCGCTGGCACCGCGATATCCGTGGCTGATGGCGGTGGTCATGGTATTGATTGCGCCAGAGCCTGGGGACAAGCTCAAAATAATAGAGGTCAGCAGGTAGGCGAACCACCATTCAAAGGTCATGAGAAACTCCCGGATTGTCTATTTTTATGCCACAATACGCTACTGCCGTTAGGTTGTGTCAGTGACGGCGAAAAAAACGATTTTACTTGGTCAGCGAGGCTGGATACCCGATGTTTCAGCAGCAAAAAGACTGGGAAACAAGAGAAAACGCGTTTGCTGCTTTTTCCATGGGGCCACTGACAGATTTCTGGCGTCAGCGGGAAGAAGCGGAATTTACGGGCGTGGATGATATTCCCGTACATTTTGTTCGTTTTCATGCAGAAAAAAACGATCGCGTCATCGTCGTCTGTCCTGGACGCATTGAAAGCTACGTGAAATACGCTGAACTGGCGTATGACCTGTTTCATTCTGGTTTTGACGTTCTCATTATCGATCACCGTGGCCAGGGGCGTTCCGGGCGTATGCTTTCGGATCCGCATCGCGGTCATGTCGATAACTTTAATGATTATGTCGACGATCTAACCGCCTTCTGGCAGCAGGAAGTGCTACCCGGCCCATGGAGAAAACGCTATATCCTGGCGCATTCAATGGGCGGGGCGATTGCGACGTTATTCCTGCAACGCCACCCGAATCAGTGTGATGCCATCGCGCTTTGCGCACCGATGTTTGGTATTGTGATGCGCTTTCCCGACTGGATGGTGCGCCATATACTGGACTGGGCCGAAGGGCATCCGCGGATCCGCGAAGGCTATGCGATGGGAACCGGGCGCTGGCGGGCGCTGCCGTTCGGTATGAATGCGTTAACCCATAGTCGACAGCGCTATCGGCGCAATCTACGCTTTTATGCTGATGAGCCGCGGTTGCGCGTTGGCGGTCCCACCTATCACTGGGTACGTGAAGGGATTCTGGCTGGCGAACAGGTTTTGGCTGGCGCCGGGGATGATGCGACGCCGACTCTGCTGATTCAGGCTGAAGAAGAGCGTGTGGTAGATAACCGCATGCACGATCGTTTTTGTGAACTCCGCGCTGCAGCGGGCCATCCTGTAGAAGGGGGGCAGCCGCTTGTCATCAAAGGCGCGTACCATGAGATCCTTTTTGAAAAGGACGCCATGCGCTCAGTCGCGCTTAACGCTATTGTCGAATTTTTCGACAAGCATAACTCATCCAGCGGAACCCGCTTTGCCTAGAGGTTGAATTTTCTTATGTATCAGGTTGTTGCGTCTGATTTAGACGGTACGCTGCTTTCTCCCGACCATACTCTGTCCCCTTATGCCAAAGAGACGCTGAAGTTATTGACCGCTCGCGGCGTTAACTTCGTGTTTGCGACTGGCCGTCATCATGTTGATGTGGGGCAAATTCGCGATAACCTCGGCATTAAAACCTACATGATCACGTCCAACGGCGCGCGCGTGCATGATTCTGACGGGAATCTGGTGTTTTCCCATAACCTGGATCGCGATATTGCCAGCGACCTGTTTGGCGTAGTGAATGCAAACCCGGACATCGTGACCAACGTATATCGTGATGATGAGTGGTTTATGAATCGCCATCGTCCGGACGAAATGCGTTTCTTCAAAGAAGCGGTGTTTAACTATTCACTGTTTGAACCTGCATTACTGGAGCCTGAGGGCGTCAGCAAAGTGTTCTTCACCACCGACTCTCACGAAAGGCTACTGCCGCTGGAGCAGGCGATTAACGCCCGCTGGGGCGATCGCGTCAACGTCAGCTTCTCTACGCTTACCTGTCTGGAAGTCATGGCTGGCGGCGTATCGAAAGGTCATGCGCTGGAAGCGGTAGCAAAAGCGATGGGCTACAGTCTGAAAGACTGCATCGCCTTTGGCGACGGGATGAACGATGCGGAAATGCTCTCCATGGCAGGTAAAGGCTGCATCATGGGCAACGCCCACCAGCGCCTGAAGGATCTGCACCCGGAACTGGAAGTCATTGGTCTTAATGCCGACGATGCCGTGCCACACTATCTGCGTGAACTGTTTTTGCAGTAACCTTCTGTTCGTTAGTTGACCAGTTGTCAACTAAAAACTTCGCTACAATGGGTGTACCTTTTGTTAAGAGACATCCATTGTGGCGTTACTCATCATTACCACAATTCTGTGGGCCTTTTCCTTTAGCCTGTTTGGCGAGTACCTTGCCGGTCATGTCGATAGCTATTTTGCGGTGCTGGTGCGCGTTGGGCTGGCGGCGCTGGTGTTCCTGCCGTTTCTACGTACTCGTGGGCACAGCGTAAAAACGATCGGGCTGTATATGCTGGTGGGTGCCATGCAGCTTGGCATTATGTACATGCTGAGTTTTCACGCCTATCTGTACCTGACGGTTTCAGAACTGCTGCTCTTTACCGTGCTGACGCCGCTCTACATTACGCTGATTTATGATCTGATGAGCGGACGTCGTCTGCGCTGGAGTTACGCCTTTAGTGCGTTACTGGCGGTGATTGGCGCGGGGATCATTCGTTACGATCAGGTGACCAGCCACTTCTGGACCGGTCTGCTGTTGGTGCAGTTGTCCAATATCAGCTTTGCCATTGGTATGGTGGGCTATAAACGTCTGATGGAGACGCGGCCAATGCCGCAGCACAACGCCTTTGCCTGGTTTTATATGGGCGCCTTTATGGTGGCTGTCGTGGCCTGGTTCATGCTGGGCAATGCGCAGAAAATGCCTGCAACCACGCTACAGTGGGGAATTCTGGTCTTTCTTGGCGTGGCGGCGTCCGGCATTGGTTACTTTATGTGGAACTACGGCGCGACCCAGGTGGATGCGGGCACGCTGGGCATCATGAACAATATGCATGTCCCTGCCGGACTGCTGGTTAACCTGGCTATCTGGCATCAACAACCTCACTGGCCAAGCTTCATCATTGGTGCGGCTGTGATAGTGGCTTCACTGTGGGTACATCGAAAGTGGGTCGTTCCGCACTCCGTACAAACGGCAGGTGATCGCAGGCGTGATTCCGCGCTGAGCGAATAAACGCTTCTGTGACCGGCTGTCGCTGCTCGCCATCACGCACGGCGGCGTACAGTCGGCTCCACAACCCATCACCCAGGGTTTTGGTCACTACCAGGCCCTGGCGTTCAAAACTCTCCACCACCCAGTGCGGTAATGCCGCGATACCCATTCTGGCTGCAACCATCTGAATCAGCAGCAAGGTGTTATCCACGCTTTTCAGCGACGGACTAACGCCTGCAGGCTGCAGAAAATGCCGCCATACATCCAGTCGACTCCGCTGTACCGGGTAAATCAGCAGTGTCTCGCTGGCCAAATCTTCCGGTGTGATTTGTGTTTTGCTGGCCAACGGATGGTCAGGCGCCAGTACCAGGCGGACTTCAAAATCAAACATCGGTGAGTAGTGCAATCCGCTGCGCGGCAGGATGTCGGAGGTTAACACCAGATCCAGCTCATCCTGCTGAAGCGCTGGTTGCGGATCGAACGTCACGCCGGATTTAAAGTCCATCTCCACCTGCGGCCAGTTGGCACGAAAATTCTCCAGCGCGGGCGTCAGCCATTGAATACAACTGTGACATTCAATCGCAATTCGCAGCCGGGTTTGCTGCGGTTCGTTGCAGGCCTGCAGCGCACGACCAATTTGCGGCAACACCTGATTGGCTAACTGCAGCAGGATTTCTCCCTGCGGCGTAAAGCGCAGAGGCTGGCTTTTACGGATAAAAAGTCGAAAGCCAAGGCGCTGCTCCAGATCGCTGAACTGGTGAGAAAGGGCGGATTGGGTCTGATGCAACGTCGCCGCTGCGGCTGCCAGAGAACCACTATTCCGCAACGCCTGGAGCGTTTTCAGGTGTTTAATCTCGATCATGAAAGTCCTTCACTTCGGCATGAACAAATTGCGCTTGAGGAATATACAGTAACCGCCAATTATGGATGTGTAAACATCTGGACGGCTAAAATCCTTCGTCTTTTAAATTTATGGTGCGTTGGCTTCGTTTCCCCACCCCAGTCACTTACTTCAGTAAGCTCCTGGGGATGAGTAAACTTGCCGCCTTCCCTAAATTCAAAATCCATAGGATTTACATATAATTAGAGGAAGAAAAATGACAATATTGAATCACACCCTCGGTTTCCCTCGCGTTGGCCTGCGTCGCGAGTTGAAGAAAGCGCAAGAAAGCTACTGGGCGGGAAATTCTTCCCGTGAAGATTTGCTGACCGTTGGCCGAGAGCTGCGTGCCCGCCACTGGGATCAGCAGAAGCAGGCGGGCGTTGACCTACTGCCGGTGGGTGATTTTGCCTGGTACGATCACGTGCTGACCACCAGCCTGCTGCTCGGCAACGTTCCGGCTCGCCATCAAAATAAAGACGGCTCGGTCGATATCGATACCTTATTCCGCATTGGCCGTGGCCGCGCACCAACGGGTGAACCCGCGGCGGCGGCAGAAATGACCAAATGGTTTAACACCAACTATCACTACATGGTGCCAGAGTTCACTAAAGGTCAGCAGTTCAAACTGACCTGGACCCAACTGCTGGATGAAGTAGACGAAGCGCTGGCGCTCGGCCACAAGGTGAAGCCTGTGCTGCTGGGGCCGGTAACCTACCTGTGGTTGGGTAAAGTGAAAGGGGAACAGTTTGACCGCCTGAGCCTGTTGAACGACATTCTGCCGGTTTACCAGCAGGTGCTGGGCGAGCTGGCGAAACGCGGTATTGAGTGGGTGCAAATTGATGAACCCGCGCTGGTACTGGAGCTGCCGCAAGCGTGGCTGGACGCCTTCAAACCTGCTTATGACGCGCTGACGGGTCAGGTGAAGCTGCTACTGACCACCTACTTCGAAGGCGTAACGCCAAACCTGGATACCATTACCGCGCTGCCGGTACAGGGGCTGCACGTTGACTTCGTGCACGGCAAAGATGATGTAGCCGAGCTGCACACGCGTCTGCCAGCCGACTGGCTGCTGTCAGCGGGGCTGGTGAACGGCCGCAACGTCTGGCGTGCCGATCTCAGCGAAAAATACGCACAAATCAAAGATATCGTCGGGAAACGTAACCTGTGGGTGGCTTCTTCCTGCTCCCTGCTGCATAGCCCAATCGATCTCAGTGTGGAAACCCGCCTTGATGCAGAAGTGAAGAGCTGGTTTGCCTTCGCCCTGCAAAAGTGCGGCGAGCTGGCGCTGCTGCGCGATGCGTTGAATAGCGGTGATACGGCAGCAATTGTCGAGTGGAGCGCACCTATTCAGGCTCGTCGTCACTCTACCCGCGTACACAACGCCGCAGTGGAAAAACGTCTGGCGGCAATCACCGCCCAGGACAGCCAGCGCGCTAACGCTTACCCGGTTCGTGCCGAGGCGCAACGTGCCCGCTTTAATCTGCCGGCATGGCCGACTACGACTATCGGTTCATTCCCGCAAACCACAGAAATTCGCGGCCTGCGCCTGGATTTCAAAAAGGGCAACCTGGATGCCGGTAACTATCGCACCGGAATTGCGGAACATATTAAACAGGCGATTGTTGAACAGGAACGTCTGGGTCTCGACGTGCTGGTACACGGTGAAGCCGAGCGTAATGACATGGTTGAATACTTTGGCGAGCATCTGGACGGTTTCGTCTTTACCCAGAACGGTTGGGTGCAGAGCTACGGCTCTCGCTGCGTGAAGCCGCCGGTGGTGATTGGCGACGTCAGCCGCCCGGAAGCGATCACCGTGGAGTGGGCGAAATATGCCCAGTCGCTGACCGACAAACCGGTAAAAGGCATGCTGACCGGTCCGGTGACCATTCTCTGCTGGTCATTCCCGCGTGAAGACGTGACGCGTGAAACCATCGCGAAGCAGATCGCGCTGGCGCTGCGTGATGAAGTGGCGGATCTGGAAGCGGCGGGTATCGGCATCATCCAGATTGATGAACCGGCACTGCGCGAAGGTTTACCACTACGTCGCAGCGACTGGGCGGCGTATCTGGAGTGGGGCGTGGAAGCCTTCCGCATTAACGCGGCGGTAGCGAAGGATGAAACCCAGATCCACACCCACATGTGTTATTGCGAGTTCAACGACATCATGGACTCCATTGCGGCGCTGGATGCGGACGTGATCACCATCGAAACCTCGCGCTCTGATATGGAGTTGCTGGAATCGTTTGAAGAGTTCGACTATCCGAACGAAATCGGGCCGGGCGTATACGATATTCACTCGCCGAACGTTCCGAGCGTGGAGTGGATTGAAGCCCTGTTGAAGAAAGCCGAGCAGCGCATTCCAGCAGAACGTCTGTGGGTGAACCCGGACTGCGGCCTGAAAACCCGCGGCTGGCCGGAAACCCGTGCCGCGCTGGCGAACATGGTCAAAGCGGCGCAGAATCTGCGTCAGGCGTAATTCGGTGCCCGGGAAGCGCTGGTGCTTACCCGGGTTACAGGAAATCGCAATAGTTGTAGGCCCGGTCAGGCGTCGCTGCCACCGGGCAATTAACGTTTATTTCTTCCCACCGTATTGCACGAACCACTCCAGCATTCTCTGCCAACCGTCTTTCGCGGACTCTTCGTGATAGCTCGGGCGATAATCGGCGTTGAACGCATGTCCGGCATCGGGATAGACCACGATTTCCGCTTTAGCATTGGCGGCGCGTAGCGCCTGGCGCATTGTTTCAACGGTATCTTGCGGAATGCTGGTGTCCTGGCCGCCATAAAGCCCCAAAACGGGGGCGTTAAGATCGGTTGCGATATCAACGGGATGTTTTGGCGAGTTGAGGGTTTTGTCACCCACCAGTTTGCCATACCACGCCACGGCCGCTTTTAACTGCGGATTATGTGCGGCATACAGCCAGGTGATGCGTCCACCCCAGCAAAATCCGGTGATCATCAACTGGTGCGCATCTCCTCCGTTGCGGGAGGCCCAGCTGGCGACGTGGTCCAGATCGGCCAGTACCTGAGAGTCAGGCACTTTGGCGACAAGGCCACTAAGCAGCGTAGGGATATCGGCAAAGTCATTGGGATCGCCTTCGCGAAAATAGAGTTCTGGTGCGATAGCCAGATACCCTTCCAGAGCCAGACGACGGCAAACGTCACGAATGTGCTCATGAATACCAAAAATCTCCTGCACGACAATGACTACGGGCAGCAGGCCATCAGTCTGTTTTGGTCGTGCGTGATACGCTGGCATATCATCGCCTTGTGAAGGTATGGACGTTACACCGGCGATAATTGCATTATCCGGGGTGTGAACCGTGGTAGACGTCGGTGGAGATACAGCAGGTGCAAAGCCAGATTGTCGTGTTGTCATGGTATTCTCCGTACCCTTAAATATTCAGCAAAAAAGCGCATTGTTAACTATAGACACATGCAACGAACCACATTGCCTTAAACGGTCTATCTTTTGTGCAGGGCTTACTTATATCGCATCATTTATGTGATAAAGATCACTATTTAATGGTAATAGAATGCAATTGATTTACATCATAGTGATGACTGTCACGAAAATATGTTTATGCCTTCGGTAAAGTGTGTTTTTGCTTCTTCTGACAAAACCGATTCACAGAGGAGTTTTTATGTCTAAGTCTGATGTTTTTCATCTCGGCCTCACTAAGAACGATTTACAAGGGGCTACGCTTGCTATCGTCCCTGGCGACCCGGAGCGTGTGGAAAAGATCGCCGCGCTGATGGATAAGCCGGTTAAGCTGGCATCTCATCGCGAGTTCACCACCTGGCGTGCTGAGCTGGATGGTAAAGCCGTGATCGTTTGCTCTACCGGTATCGGCGGCCCGTCCACCTCTATTGCCGTAGAAGAACTGGCACAGCTGGGCATTCGTACCTTCCTGCGTATCGGTACGACTGGCGCTATCCAGCCGCATATCAACGTGGGTGATGTACTGGTTACCACTGCATCTGTTCGTCTGGACGGTGCAAGCCTACACTTCGCACCAATGGAATTCCCGGCCGTTGCGGACTTCGAGTGCACCACCGCGCTGGTGGAAGCGGCGAAATCTATCGGCGCCACCACTCACGTGGGTGTTACTGCGTCTTCTGACACCTTCTACCCGGGCCAGGAGCGTTATGACACCTTCTCTGGTCGCGTCGTGAGCCGTTTCAAAGGCTCAATGGAAGAGTGGCAGTCTATGGGCGTCATGAACTACGAAATGGAATCTGCTACGCTGCTGACCATGTGCGCAAGCCAGGGTCTGCGTGCCGGTATGGTCGCAGGTGTTATCGTGAACCGTACTCAGCAAGAGATCCCTAATGCGGAAACGATGAAACAAACGGAAAGCCACGCGGTGAAAATCGTGGTAGAAGCCGCGCGTCGTTTACTGTAATTCTCCCTTCTATTCAAAAAGGCCGACGCGTTCGGCCTTTTTATTTTGCGTAGTGCCTCGCAGGAAATTCCTTTTAAACTGGACGTTTATACAGCACAATTCTATTTTGTGCGGGCAAGTCGTTGCTGTAAGGGGGCGTTGTGGATATTTCAATTATGATGAGTGCCGTGTTGGCGTTAGCCGCAGGGCTACTGGTAGGGTGGCTGGCGACAAAAGCACGCGCCGATCAAATCCGTGCCGACCTCATCGAAGAGCGACGTGAACTGGATATTGCGCTAAGCGCCGCTCGCCAGCAGCTCTCGCAGGAAGCTCACTGGCGTGATGAGTGCGAACTACTCAATAACGAATTACGCAGTCTGCACAGTATCAACACCTCTCTGGAAGCCGATCTCCGTGAAGTCACTACCCGGCTGGAAGCAACGCAACAGCATGCGGAAGATAAAATCCGCCAGATGATCAACAGCGAACAGCGTCTGAGCGAACAGTTTGAAAATCTGGCGAATCGTATTTTTGAGCACAGCAACCGCCGTGTTGATGAGCAAAATCGCCAAAGTCTGAACAGCCTGCTTGCGCCGCTTCGTGAACAACTGGACGGTTTTCGTCGCCAGGTTCAGGATAGCTTTGGTAAAGAGGCACAAGAACGCCATACCCTGGCACACGAAATTCGTAATCTCCAACAACTGAATGCGCAGATGGCGCAGGAAGCGGTAAACCTGACGCGGGCATTAAAAGGCGATAACAAAACGCAGGGTAATTGGGGAGAGGTCGTACTCACGCGGGTACTCGAAGCCTCTGGTCTGCGTGAGGGTTATGAATATGAAACCCAGGTCAGCATCGAAAACGACGCCCGTTCGCGAATGCAGCCTGATGTCATCGTTCGGCTACCGCAGGGTAAAGATGTGGTGATCGATGCGAAAATGACGCTGGTCGCCTATGAGCGCTATTTTAACGCAGAAGACGAATACACCCGCGAAAGTGCATTGCAGGAGCACATCGCCTCGGTGCGTAACCATATTCGACTGCTGGGGCGCAAAGATTATCAGCAGCTTCCTGGGCTGCGTACGCTTGACTACGTGCTGATGTTTATCCCCGTTGAGCCCGCTTTTTTGCTGGCGCTCGACAGACAGCCCGAACTGATTACCGAAGCGCTTAGAAATAACATTATGCTGGTGAGCCCTACCACGCTGTTGGTGGCATTGCGCACGATCGCCAACCTGTGGCGCTACGAGCATCAGAGTCGTAATGCGCAACAAATTGCCGATCGGGCCAGCAAACTTTATGACAAGATGCGGTTGTTTGTGGATGATATGTCGGCAATAGGTCAAAGCCTGGACAAGGCCCAGGACAACTACCGACAGGCGATGAAAAAACTCTCTTCCGGTCGTGGAAACGTCCTGTCGCAGGCAGAAGCTTTTCGTAATTTAGGCGTGGAAATTAAGCGCGAGATTAATCCTGAGCTGGCTGAACAAGCGACTACACAGGATGAGGAATACCGCTTGCGCTCGGTCCCTGAGACGCAACAAGATGCGCCTTACCCCGAGGATGAAGCGGTAAATCAGCAATCAAACTAGTCCATTTGGGGTAGTTGAACCCGGCAGAAGGGTAGGGCAAATTGGCCCAATCTGTTACACTTCTCGAACATTTTTTGGATGAGCAGGCACTGAGATGGTGGATAATTCACAAGAAACGACGCACTTTGGCTTTCAGACCGTCGCTAAAGAGCAGAAAGCTGACATGGTGGCCCACGTTTTTCATTCTGTGGCGTCTAAATATGACGTTATGAATGACTTAATGTCATTTGGCATTCATCGTTTGTGGAAGCGCTTCACCATTGATTGCAGTGGCGTGCGTCGCGGGCAAACCGTTCTCGATTTAGCAGGCGGTACCGGCGATCTGACGGCGAAATTCTCTCGCATGGTTGGTGAAACCGGCAAAGTTGTGCTGGCGGATATCAATGACTCAATGCTCAAAATGGGTCGCGAAAAGCTGCGTAATATTGGCGTGGTAGGTAACGTTGAGTACGTTCAGGCGAATGCGGAAGCATTACCTTTCCCTGACAACACGTTTGACTGCATCACCATCTCTTTCGGTCTGCGCAACGTAACGGATAAAGACAAAGCATTACGCTCCATGTACCGCGTATTGAAGCCAGGCGGACGTCTACTGGTGCTGGAATTCTCCAAACCCATCATCGAACCGTTGAGCAAAGCCTACGACGCATACTCTTTCCATGTTCTGCCGCGCATAGGTTCAATGGTAGCAAGCGATGCGGACAGCTACCGTTATTTGGCGGAGTCTATCCGTATGCATCCCGATCAGGACACCTTAAAAGCAATGATGCAAGATGCCGGGTTCGAAAGCGTTGATTACTACAACCTGACAGCAGGTGTCGTTGCGCTGCATCGTGGTTACAAGTTCTGACAGGAGAGTGGGGATGCCTTTAAAACCCTTAGTAACCGCAGGCGTTGAAAATCTGCTCAACACCTTTCTGTACCGTTCTCCTGCGCTGAAGTCAGCCCGAACGCGTTTACAGGGTAAGGTGCTGCGTGTTGATCTCAAAGGATTTTCAACACCGTTAGTCCTGGTATTTAGCGAGCGCCAGGTCGATGTGCTGGGGGCATGGGAAGGCGAAGCCGATTGCACCGTAATCACATATGCCAGTGTGTTACCGAAATTGCGTGATCGACAGCAACTCACCACGCTTATCCGCAGCGGTGAGCTGGAAGTCCAGGGCGATATCCAGGTAGTACAGAACTTTGTTGCGCTGGCCGATCTGGCGGAGTTGGATCCTGCAGAACTGTTAGCACCCTATACCGGCGATATCGTCGCGGAAGGGGTCAGCAAAGTCTTGCGTGGTGGAGCGAAGTTCCTGTGCCATAACTTTCAGCGCCAGCAGCGCTATGTCGCCGAAGCGATCACTGAAGAGTGGCGCATGGCTCCTGGTCCACTAGAGGTTGCATGGTTTGCTGAAGAAACGGCAGCCGTTGAGCGCGCGGTTGAATCTCTGGCCAAACGGCTGGAAAAACTGGAGGCCAAATGACGCCAGGTGAAGTACGGCGCCTTTATTTCATCATTCGCACTTTTTTAAGCTACGGTCTTGATGAACTCATCCCCAAAATGCGAATCACGCTGCCGCTTCGGTTGTGGCGTTACTCGTTGTTCTGGATGCCCAACCGACATAAAGACAAACCGCTGGGAGAAAGGCTGAGACTGGCTTTACAGGAACTCGGCCCGGTGTGGATCAAATTTGGGCAAATGCTCTCTACCCGTCGTGACCTTTTCCCTCCGCACATCGCCGATCAGCTTGCGCTATTGCAGGATCGGGTTGCCCCGTTCGATGGGCTTAGAGCGAAAAAACAAATCGAAGAGGCCATGGGCGGGCTGCCCGTTGAGGAATGGTTTGATGATTTTGAAATCACGCCACTGGCATCTGCGTCTGTTGCTCAGGTCCACACTGCGCGATTGAAATCGAATGGCAAAGAGGTGGTGATCAAAGTTATTCGCCCGGACATACTCCCGGTCATCAAAGCGGATTTAAAACTGATCTACCGCCTGGCTCGTTGGGTTCCTCGTCTGCTGCCAGATGGACGTCGCCTGCGACCAACAGAAGTCGTCCGTGAATATGAAAAAACGTTGATCGATGAACTGAATCTGCTGCGCGAATCGGCGAACGCCATTCAGCTACGACGTAATTTTGAAGATAGTCCGATGCTGTACATCCCGGAAGTGTATTCCGACTATTGCAGTCAGAACATGATGGTGATGGAGCGCATTTACGGTATCCCGGTTTCAGATGTCACCACGCTTGAGAAGAACGGCACCAATATGAAACTGTTGGCCGAGCGTGGTGTTCAGGTCTTCTTTACTCAGGTATTCCGCGACAGCTTTTTCCATGCGGATATGCACCCCGGGAACATTTTTGTCAGTTATGAGCACCCTGAAAACCCGAAATACATTGGTATTGATTGTGGGATTGTGGGCTCTTTAAACAAAGAAGATAAGCGCTACCTGGCTGAAAACTTCATTGCGTTCTTTAACCGCGATTACCGCAAAGTTGCTGAACTGCACGTGGATTCTGGTTGGGTTCCGCCGGATACCAATGTAGAAGAGTTTGAATTTGCCATTCGTACCGTGTGCGAGCCGATTTTTGAAAAGCCGCTGGCGGAGATTTCCTTTGGTCACGTGCTGTTGAATCTGTTCAACACTGCGCGCCGCTTCAATATGGAAGTTCAGCCTCAACTGGTATTGCTCCAGAAGACGCTACTGTACGTTGAAGGTGTCGGACGACAACTCTACCCTCAGTTAGATTTGTGGAAAACGGCTAAGCCATTCCTCGAATCCTGGATTAAAGATCAGGTCGGTATTCCGGCGCTCGTTAGGGCATTTAAAGAAAAAGCACCGTTCTGGGTCGAAAAAATGCCAGAAATACCTGAACTGGTGTATGACAGTTTGCGCCAGGGCAAATATTTACAGCACAGTGTTGATAAGATTGCCCGCGAGCTTCACGCGAATCATGTACGCCAGGGACAATCCCGTTATTTATTGGGCATTGGCGCAACATTGTTGCTAAGTGGAACATTCCTGCTGGTAAGCCGCCCTGAGTGGAGGCTTATGCCGGGCTGGTTAATGGCGGGAGGCGTCATAGCCTGGTTGATCGGCTGGCGCAAAATGCGCTGAATTTTTCATCGCCCAAGGCAGGTCGTGTAACGTATACTACGGCCTTATTAATTCATCATCTATGACAGAGGAACATGTATGGGTGGTATCAGTATTTGGCAGTTGTTGATCATTGCCGTCATCGTTGTACTGCTATTTGGCACCAAGAAACTCGGCTCCATCGGTTCCGATCTTGGCGCGTCGATCAAAGGCTTCAAAAAAGCGATGGGTGATGATGAGCCTAAGCAAGATAAAACCAGCCAGGACGCTGATTTTACTGCTAAATCCATCACCGATAAGCAGGGTGAAGTGAAAAAGGAAGACGCCAAAAGCCAAGATAAAGAGCAGGTATAATCCGTGTTTGATATCGGTTTTAGCGAACTGTTATTGGTGTTCGTGATCGGCCTCATTGTTCTGGGGCCGCAACGATTACCTGTAGCGGTAAAAACGGTTGCTGGCTGGGTTCGCGCTTTGCGTTCCCTTGCAACTACTGTTCAGAATGAACTGACCCAGGAGCTTAAGCTTCAGGAGTTTCAGGACAGCCTGAAGAAAGTAGAGAAAGCAAGCCTGACAAATCTGACCCCGGAGCTGAAAGCGTCAATGGATGAGCTGCGTGAAGCGGCGGAATCGATGAAGCGTTCTTACAGCGTGCACGATCCTGAGAAAGCGAGCGATGAAGCGCACACTATCCATAATCCGGTGGTGAAAGAAGGTGAAGCGCAGCGAGAAGGGGTAACCCCTGCCGCCGCTGAAAACCAGGCCAGTTCGCCGGAGCAAAAACCGGAATCCACGGGTGCTAAAACGCCAGAGCAGACGGAAAACACTTCCGCCACGTTGATGGATGCAGAAAAGAAAGCTGCCGCACCTGTTGTCGAATCCTCCCCCTCGTCGAGTGATAAACCGTAAACATGGCTGTAGAAGATACCCAACCGCTCATTACGCATCTTATCGAGCTGCGTAAGCGACTCCTGAACTGCATTATTGCGGTTATCGTGATCTTTCTGGCGTTGGTTTACTTTGCCAACGACATTTACCATATGGTTGCGGCACCGCTGATTAAACAGATGCCGCAGGGTGCAACGATGATCGCCACCGATGTGGCCTCACCGTTCTTTACCCCTATAAAGTTAACCTTCATGGTGTCGCTGATCCTGTCAGCGCCAGTGATCCTCTACCAGGTATGGGCATTTATTGCGCCTGCTTTGTACAAACATGAACGTCGCCTGGTTGTGCCGCTGCTGGTCTCCAGCTCGTTGTTGTTCTACATCGGCATGGCATTCGCCTATTTTGTCGTCTTCCCGTTGGCGTTTGGTTTTCTGGCTAACACGGCTCCGCAAGGCGTGCAGGTATCGACGGACATTGCCAGCTATCTCAGCTTCGTAATGGCGCTATTTATGGCTTTCGGTGTCTCTTTTGAGGTCCCTGTCGCCATTGTGCTGCTATGCTGGATGGGCATTACGACACCTGAAGATTTACGTAAGAAACGACCTTACGTTGTGGTGGGGGCATTCGTCGTCGGGATGTTACTGACCCCGCCAGATGTCTTCTCGCAAACGTTGTTGGCGATACCGATGTACTGCCTGTTTGAAGTGGGCGTTTTCTTCTCTCGTTTCTATGTCGGTAAGCGACGTACGCGAGATGAGGACAACGAGGCTGAAGAAGCAAAAGAAGCCGAAGCCACCGAGAAAACAGAAGAGTAAATTCAACCGCCCGTCAGGGCGGTTGTCATATGGGAGGTAGCATGTTTGATATTGGCGTTAATTTAACCAGTTCACAATTTGCGAAAGACAGGGATGATGTTGTGGCGCGCGCCTTTGCTGCGGGCGTAAACGGTATGCTTCTGACCGGAACAAACCTGCACGAAAGCCAGCAGGCGCTGAAGTTGGCGCAACATTATCCGCATTGCTGGTCCACGGCTGGCGTGCACCCGCATGACAGTAGCCAATGGCAATCCTCAACGGAAGACGAGATTATCGCGCTGGCAAACCAGTCTGAGGTGGTCGCTATTGGCGAGTGCGGTCTGGATTTCAATCGCAATTTCTCCACGCCACAGGAGCAGGAACGTGCTTTTGAGGCACAACTGCACATTGCCGCTGAACTGCAGATGCCGGTTTTCATGCATTGTCGGGATGCCCATGAGCGTTTTCTGACGTTGCTGGAGCCGTGGCTGGATAGTCTCCCGGGCGCGGTGCTGCACTGTTTTACCGGAACGCGGCAGGAGATGCAGGACTGTGTGGACCGAGGGCTTTATATTGGTATTACCGGCTGGGTCTGTGATGAGCGTCGGGGGATGGAACTGCGGGAACTGCTGCCGTTTATTCCGGTAGAAAGACTACTGATCGAAACCGATGCGCCTTACCTACTTCCTCGCGACTTAACGCCTAAACCGACGTCACGGCGCAATGAACCGGCGCACCTGCCACATATTCTTGAGCGTATTGCCCACTGGCGCGGAGAAGATCCTCAATGGCTGTCAGCAACCATTGATGCTAACGTCCGAACGTTGTTTGAAGTGACCTTCTAAACGGCTTAAATTTTTCTAAAACCGGTATTTTTCACGCTCTGCTTAACTTCTTTATTCAACAGGTTAAGCAGTAGCATGGAACGCGCTTCGCCATCCGGTTCGGTGAAGATCGCTTTTAGCCCCTCAAATGCCCCTTCAGTAATAATCACGCTGTCCCCTGGCTGAGGAGTTTGCGGGTCCACAATACCTTCAGGCTTGTAGATAGAAAGCTGGTGAATAACGGGAGAAGGGACGGTCGCAGGCGTCGCGCCAAAACGGACGAAATGGCTGACACCACGCGTGGCATTGATAGTGGTGGTGTGGATCACTTCCGGGTCGAACTCGACAAACATGTAATTAGGGAATAGTGGTTCACTGACTGTGGTACGTTTACCGCGCACTATTTTTTCCAGGGTGATCATAGGCGTCAGGCAGTTCACCGCCTGTCTTTCCAGGTGTTCCTGGGCTCTCTGAAGTTGCCCACGTTTGCAGTACAGTAAATACCAGGATTGCATAATAACTCTTATCCGCTTGTTCTGAGCGCAAGCATAGCAAAAGCCATGCGTTAAGTTAATTATACCCACCTCAACGCAGGCTGAAACCCAATGGGTATATACGCCCGGGGCTTATATGTATCGCCAGAGTTCACGCTAATTTAACAAAAATACAGCATCACAATGATGAACGCCGTATAATGAAGCGCTTACGAAGAGGCCACAATGGACGCCATGAAATATCACGATTTACGCGACTTCCTGACGCTGCTTGAACAGCAGGGTGAGCTCAAACGCATTTCGCTTGAGGTGGATCCCCACCTGGAAATTACTGAAATTGCCGATCGCACTCTGCGTGCCGGTGGGCCTGCGTTACTGTTTGAGAATCCGAAAGGCTATTCAATGCCGGTGCTGTGTAACCTGTTTGGCACACCAAAGCGTGTTGCGATGGGGATGGGACAAGAAGATGTCTCGGCGCTACGAGAAGTCGGTAAACTGTTGGCGTTTTTGAAAGAGCCAGAGCCACCGAAAGGATTCCGCGATCTGTTTGATAAGCTGCCGCAGTTTAAGCAGGTGTTGAACATGCCGACTAAGCGGTTGCGCGGTGCACCTTGTCAGCAAAAAATCTACTCAGGCGATGACGTTGATTTAAACCGCATTCCGATTATGACCTGCTGGCCGGAAGATGCCGCGCCGCTGATTACCTGGGGGCTCACCGTAACGCGTGGTCCGCATAAAGAGCGGCAGAATCTGGGCATCTATCGTCAGCAGCTGATTGGCAAAAACAAGCTCATTATGCGCTGGCTGTCCCATCGCGGCGGCGCGCTTGATTACCAGGAGTGGTGCGCAGCGCATCCGGGTGAACGCTTCCCGGTTTCTGTGGCGTTAGGAGCAGATCCTGCGACCATTCTGGGGGCCGTGACGCCGGTCCCTGATACATTATCCGAGTACGCATTTGCCGGGCTGTTGCGCGGAACCAAGACCGAAGTGGTTAAATGTATTTCCAACGACCTGGAAGTGCCTGCCAGCGCAGAAATCGTGCTGGAAGGGTACATTGAACCGGGCGAGCTGGCTCCGGAAGGGCCGTATGGTGATCATACCGGCTACTACAACGAAGTAGATAGCTTCCCGGTCTTTACCGTCACGCACATTACCCAGCGTGAAGATGCAATTTATCACTCTACCTATACCGGACGCCCGCCAGATGAACCCGCGGTGCTCGGCGTGGCGCTGAACGAAGTCTTCGTGCCTATTCTGCAAAAGCAGTTCCCGGAAATCGTCGATTTTTATCTACCTCCGGAAGGCTGTTCATATCGCCTGGCCGTCGTGACGATGAAAAAACAGTACGCTGGCCATGCCAAACGCGTCATGATGGGTGTTTGGTCGTTTTTGCGTCAGTTTATGTACACCAAATTTGTTATTGTTTGCGATGATGACGTCAACGCACGCGACTGGAATGATGTGATTTGGGCAATTACTACCCGTATGGACCCGGCCCGGGATACGGTACTGGTAGAGAATACGCCAATTGATTACCTGGACTTTGCCTCGCCGGTTTCCGGCCTTGGTTCAAAAATGGGGCTGGATGCCACAAATAAATGGCCGGGCGAAACCCAACGTGAATGGGGACGTCCGATTAAAAAAGATCCTCAAGTGACTGCGCGCATTGACGCAATTTGGGATGAACTAGCCATCTTTAATGACGGCAAAAGCGCCTGAGGCGCGATCGTTTTGCCTATTGATCCGACAGAGAGAGCGCATGACAACCTTAAGCTGTAAAGTGACCTCGGTAGAAGCTATCACTGACACCGTATATCGCGTTCGTTTAGTGCCAGACGCGGCGTTTTCCTTTCGTGCTGGCCAGTATTTAATGGTCGTGATGGATGAAAGGGATAAGCGTCCGTTCTCCATGGCATCAACGCCGGACGAGCAAGGATTCATTGAGCTGCACGTTGGCGCCTCTGAGCTAAATCTTTACGCCATGGCCGTGATGGACCGTATTCTGAAAGACCGGGAAATCAAGGTCGACATTCCGCATGGCGAAGCCTGGCTGCGTGACGAAGACGAGCGCCCGCTGATCCTGATTGCCGGTGGTACAGGGTTCTCTTACGTGCGTTCTATTCTGCTTACCGCGCTCGCGCGCAACCCAAACCGCGATATCACCATTTACTGGGGCGGTCGCGAGGAGAAGCATCTCTACGATCTCTCCGAGCTGGAAGCGCTGTCTGTGAACCACCCGAATCTGCGCGTTGAGCCAGTGGTGGAACAGCCTGAAGACGGCTGGCGTGGTCGTACGGGAACCGTGTTAACGGCAGTATTGCAGGATTACGGTACCCTGGCGGAGCATGATATCTACATTGCCGGGCGTTTTGAAATGGCCAAAATCGCGCGCGATCTCTTCTGTAATGAGCGCAGTGCGCGTGAAGATCGCCTGTTTGGCGACGCTTTCGCGTTCATTTAAGCGCTGTGCGCCGGAGCCCTTCCGGCGCATTCATCACCAACCTTACTTCTTCTAACAGGGTGCAAGCCCGGTCTCGTTGTTTCTCTTTTTCACCACGTTTTTTAGTAAACATGTTTTTCCTATCTATTAATCACAAAACTTAGCTTTTGTGACAGGTCTCTTTTTGTTTAGTAAACAAAATTGGCAAACTAGACACAATCAAATTGCGAGGCGCAAACGAGGAAGACCATGAGACTCGGACTGGATATTGGCGGGACTAAAATCGAAGCGGTGGTGATTGATAACGCGGGTGAAATTGTTTACCGCGAGCGATGCGCGACACCAAAGCAGAGTTACGGTGATTTTTTCCAGGCCGTGACGGAGATGATTGCTAAGGCCAGACTGGCCGTTAATCAGCCTTTATCGGTTGGCGTTGGGGTGCCAGGCGCGGTGGATAGCGAAGGTTTGATTAAGAATTCGAACATCCTGGTGCTCAATCAACAGGCCTTTGCGCAAGACCTTGAGCGAGCATCAGGAATGCCAGTGCCGGTTACTAATGATGCCAACTGCTTTACCTTGTCGGAAGCGATGGACGGTAGCGGACACGGGTATAGCGTGGTATTTGGCGTGATCCTCGGTACCGGTTGCGGCGGTGGACTATGCATCGATAACCGCTTGATCTCTGGACCTAACGCCTGCGCAGGAGAGTGGGGGCATAATGCATTGCCGCGCTACCACGAATCTCAGGACGGGGCTGGAGTGAGATGCTATTGCGGACAGTTGAACTGTATTGAGAGCTTTATTTCCGGCAGCGGTCTGGAACGCCAGTACCTGAATCACACCGCGCAGCATGTGGGTGTGCCACAAATTATGCAACAGGTAGAATCGGGTGATGCGGATGCCTGCTTTGTATGGGAACGTTATTGCGATCAACTGGCGCGTGCGTTGGCGGGCGTGGTGAATACGCTCGATCCCGATGTTATCGTGCTTGGTGGTGGGGTATCCAATATCGATTTACTGTATTCGGGTTTGCAGGCGCGAGTGGCGCAGTACGTATTTGGTAAGCAGTGCCGCACACCGATCGTTCGGGCCCGTCACGGCGACAGCAGCGGCGTACGCGGTGCGGCCTGGCTGGGGGCGCAACAAGCCATAGTAGAATCAATGAGAGTGAAATGACAAAACCTGTACGTATCAGAGATATTGCCGAAGCTTGTGGTGTTTCAGTTGGTGCAGTTTCCCGCGCCCTAAAAGGGCAGCCGGGGCTGCGTGAAGACACCCGGCTGCGCATTATTTCTGTGGCGCAGCAGCAGGGTTATGATTTTTCCCGTCTGCGCACTGACAAGATCAAACGCGTCCTGTTTTTGCTTCACCGCCAGCACAATATCAGCCGGGCATTGCCGTTTTACTCTCAACTGCTGCTGGGCATAGAAGATAACTGTCGTGACCATGGTATTGCGCTGAGCTTTCTCTCCATTGGCCCAGGCGATGCAGTGAGTGAGCAGGTGCTGCTGCACCAGCCTGATGCACTGATCTGTGCCGGATTTTTTGAGCCTGAATTACTTGGCTTGCTGCAACAGATGAAGCTGCCGTTGGTGCTGGTGGATCTCTGGGCGCCGGGCCTGCCTTGCGTGAATCCGGACAACACCCAGGGCGGTTATCTGGCTACACAACATTTGATTGCACAAGGTCGCAGCCGTATTGCTTTTCTTGCCAGCACGCTTGCGCACTACAGCATCCGTCAGCGCGAGAAGGGTTACCGTCAGGCATTGTATGAGGCCCGTTTGCTGATGCCGCCAGAGTATGAAGCCATTGCGCCGCCGCTGCTGGATACCGAGCAATCTTTGGTGGAGGCGGTGAATGAATTGCTCAGTCTGCCAGAGCCGCCCGACGCTATTTTTGCCTATAACGATGCGGCAGCGCTGGTCGTTCAACGGGTGTGTGCGCAGCAGGGTATACGTATCCCGGAAGATCTTGCGCTGGTTGGGTTTGATGATATCGATGCTGCGGCCTGGTCACATCCACCACTCACCACCATTGCGGTTGATAAACAACAATTGGGGCGTGAAGCGCTGCGTTTATTGCTGGAAGAAAATCAGGAAGAGAATCTGCTGTTGCCGGTGCAGTTAGTGGTACGTGGTAGTTCAGAGAAATAAAAAACCCGCCCCTGACAGGCGGGAAGAACGGCAACTAAATTGTTATACAATGGCATTTGTGTTGTAGGCCGGATAAGACGCATCAGCGTCGCCATCCGGCATAGTCGCCGGGGGCGCTTCGCTTGCCCGGCCTACAATAAGTCACATGCTTTGATTAAACTCGCTCAAATACCGTCGCGATGCCCTGGCCTAAACCGATACACATCGTCGCCAGGCCAAACTGTACGTCTTTGCGTTCCATCAGATTGAGCAGGGTGGTGCTGATACGCGCCCCAGAGCAACCCAACGGATGGCCCAAAGCGATCGCCCCGCCGTTGAGGTTGATCTTCTCATCGATCTGCTCCATCAGCCCCAGATCTTTAATGCACGGCAAGATCTGAGCGGCAAAGGCTTCGTTCATCTCAAACAAACCGATATCGCTGGTGGAGAGTCCCGCTTTTTTCAGCGCTAGTTTTGAGGCCGGAACCGGACCATAACCCATAATTGACGGGTCACAGCCAACAACAGCCATCGAACGGATTCGGGCACGCGGCGTCAGACCCAGCTCACGGGCGCGGCTTTCGCTCATGACCAGCATCGCCGCTGCGCCGTCGGAGAGCGCGGAGGAGGTACCGGCAGTGACCGTTCCGCTAACCGGATCGAACGCCGGGCGCAGGGTGGAGAGCGCTTCAACGGTTGTCTCCGGACGGATAACCTCATCGTAGTTAAACTGCTTCAGTACGCCGTCGGCATCATGGCCGCCGGTCGGGATGATTTCGTTTTTAAATGCGCCAGACTGTGTTGCAGCCCAGGCGCGAGCATGTGAACGTGCGGCGAAAGCATCCTGCATTTCACGGCTGATGCCGTGCATACGAGAGAGCATTTCCGCGGTCAGACCCATCATTCCCGCGGCTTTTGCCACGTTGCGGCTCATGCCCGGGTGGAAATCAACGCCGTGACTCATTGGCACATGGCCCATATGCTCCACGCCGCCAATCAGGCACGCCTGAGCATCGCCGGTCATGATCATGCGTGCCGCATCGTGCAGCGCCTGCATGGACGAACCGCACAGGCGGTTGACCGTGACGGCTGGAACGGAGTGCGGAACTTCCGCCAGCAGCGCGGCGTTACGGGCGATGTTGAAACCCTGCTCCAGCGTTTGCTGCACACAGCCCCAGTAAATATCATCAAGCGCGGATGGCTCCAGCGCAGGATTTCGCGCCAGCAGGCTACGCATTAAGTGTGCGGAGAGATCTTCTGCCCGCACGTGACGAAACGCGCCCCCTTTCGAACGGCCCATCGGGGTACGGATCGCATCAACAATTACAACCTGTTCCATTGTGACTCCTTAAGCCGTTTTCAGGCTGCCAACCGGGCGGGCAGGCTCAACCTGGGGATAATACGGTTCGTTATGGCGCGCCTTATCACGCAGACCAGCCGGAACTTCATACAGCGCTCCGAGGTGCTGATACTGCTGGGCCATATCGAGATACTTCGCGCTGCCGAGCGTATCCAGCCAGCGGAACGCGCCACCATGGAACGGAGGGAAGCCCAGGCCATAAACCAGCGCCATATCGGCCTCTGCCGGGCTGGCGATAATGCCTTCTTCCAGACAACGCACCACTTCGTTGACCATTGGGATCATCATGCGAGCGATAATCTCTTCATCACTGAAGTCGCGTTTCGGCTGGCTGACTTCTGCCAGCAGATCGTCAACGGTGGCATCCTCTTCTTTCTTCGGCTTGCCCTTGTTGTCTTCTTTATAACGCCAGAATCCAAGACCGTTTTTCTGTCCGAAACGGTTCGCATCAAACAGGGCGTCTATCGCGTCGCGATAATCTTTCTGCATACGCTGAGGGAAGCCTGCGGACATCACTGCCTGCGCGTGATGTGCGGTATCAATTCCCACCACGTCCAGCAGATAGGCCGGGCCCATCGGCCAGCCAAACTGTTTTTCCATGACTTTGTCGACTTTGCGGAAATCCGCCCCATCGCGCAGCAGCTGGCTGAAACCGGCAAAATACGGGAACAGCACGCGGTTCACGAAGAAACCGGGGCAGTCGTTGACCACAATTGGGGTTTTGCCCATCTGGCTTGCCCAGGCGACAACTTTGGCGATGGTTTCATCCGAGCTTTTCTCGCCGCGAATGATCTCAACCAGTGGCATGCGGTGTACTGGGTTAAAGAAGTGCATCCCACAGAAGTTTTCCGGGCGCTTGAGCGCGCTGGCCAGCTCGTTGATTGGGATGGTGGAGGTATTTGAAGCCAGTACGGTGTCCGGGCGTACCTGATCTTCGGTTTCTGCCAGTACCGCTTTTTTCACTTTCGGGTTTTCCACGACAGCTTCAACCACCACGTCCACACGCTCAAAACCGCTATAGTCGAGGGTTGGATGAATAGTGGAAATCACGCCCGCCATTTTCAGACCGTCAATTTTGCCGCGCTCAAGCTGTTTGTTCAGCAGCTTGGCCGCTTCGGTCATGCCCAGCGTTAATGATTTGTCATTGATATCTTTCATGACAACCGGCACGCCTTTCCAGGCTGACTGGTAAGCGATGCCGCCGCCCATAATGCCCGCGCCCAGCACCGCAGCTTGCTTCGGTGCTTCAATATTTTTGGTGAGTTTTTTGGCTTTGGCTTTGACGAACTGATCGTTAAGGAAGATCCCAACCAGCGCGCGAGCTTCACTGGTGTGCGCCAGTGGAACAAAGCTTTTATTTTCCAGATTCAGCGCTTCTTCACGGCCAAAACGGGCCGCTGCTTCAATGGTTTTTACCGCGGTAATCGGCGCGGGATAATGCTTCCCTGCCGTCTGTGCCACCATGCCTTTAGCGATGGTAAAGCTCATAGCCGCTTCAATTTTGCTGAGTTTCAACGGCTCCAGCTTCGGCTGACGTTTGGCCTTCCAGTCGAGGTCGCCGTTAATCGCCTGACGTAATACCGCTATCGCGCCATCAAGCAGTTTGTCTTGCTTCACTACGCCATCGACCAGGCCGATTTTTAGCGCCTGCTCAGCACCAACATCCTTACCTGCCGCAATAATTTCCAGCGCGCTGTCCGCACCCAGCATACGTGGCATACGCACAGAGCCGCCAAAGCCCGGCATAATGCCCAGCTTGGTTTCCGGCAGGCCAATGCGCAGGTCCGGCGTTGCCAGACGATAATCGGTTGCCAGAACACACTCGCAGCCGCCACCCAGCGCGTAGCCGTTTACCGCTGAAAGGGTCGGAACAGGCAGATCTTCGAGGCGATTAAAGACGCTGTTGGCAAAATGCAGCCACTGGCTCAGTTGTTCTTCAGGCACGAGGAACAGTGAAAGGAATTCGGTGATATCGGCACCAACAATAAAGGCTGATTTGTTAGAACGCAGCAGCAGTCCTTTTAAATTCGGTTGTTTTTCCAGCACATCAAGCGCATGGCCCAGGCTGGCAACGGTGGCCGTGTCGAGTTTATTGACCGAACCAGGGGCATCGAACACCAGTTCGGCGATGCCATCTTCTAGCCAGTCGAGGTACAGGGTGTCGCCTTTGTAAAGCATGTCAGTCTCCTGAATCCGCAAGGTGATCTGGTCATACCAGATGAATCGAAGTGTGTGTTTTATGTTAATAAAATGCAAATAAATGATTAAAGAAATGACGATTCGATCACGCTCGGCAGAAATCACGCACTCACAAAGCGATGTGCTAAGATGCGGAGACTTGAGGTCAAAAAACAGAAGGATAGAAAATGGAATCGCTGGCCGCACTCTATAAAAATCATATCGTTACCTTACAGGAACGGACGCGCGACGCGCTGGAACGCTTCAAACTGGATGCGTTACTGATTCACTCTGGCGAACTTGTTAACGTCTTTCTCGACGATCATCCATATCCGTTTAAGGTCAATCCACAATTTAAAGCCTGGGTGCCTGTAACACAGGTTCCTAACTGCTGGTTGCTGGTGGATGGCGTAAACAAGCCGAAACTGTGGTTCTACCTGCCGGTCGATTACTGGCACAACGTTGAGCCGCTACCAACCTCTTTCTGGACGGAAGAAATCGAGATCATCGCGCTGCCGAAAGCGGATGGTATCGGTAGCCAACTGCCTGCTGCTCGCGGCAATATCGGTTACATCGGCCCGGTTCCGGAACGTGCGCTGCAACTGGACATCGCGGCCAGCAACATCAACCCGAAAGGGGTGATCGACTACCTGCATTATTACCGCGCCTATAAAACGGAATACGAACTGGCCTGTATGCGCGAAGCGCAGAAAATGGCGGTAAATGGACACCGTGCCGCAGAAGAAGCGTTCCGTTCCGGAATGAGCGAGTTTGACATCAACCTCGCTTACCTGACTGCCACCGGTCACCGCGACACCGACGTGCCATACAGCAACATCGTGGCGCTTAACGAGCATGCTTCGGTTCTTCATTACACCAAGCTGGATCATCAGGCACCGTCTGAAATCCGCAGCTTCCTGCTCGATGCTGGTGCGGAATACAACGGTTATGCGGCAGATCTGACGCGTACCTGGTCGGCGAAAAGCGACAATGACTATGCGCATCTGGTGAAAGACGTTAACGACGAAGAGCTGGCGCTGATTGCCACCATGAAAGCAGGCACCAGCTACGTGGATTATCACATTCAGTTCCATCAGCGCATCGCGAAGCTGCTGCGTAAGCATCAAATCATCACCGATATGAGTGAAGAGGCGATGGTGGAAAACGATCTTACCGGGCCGTTTATGCCGCACGGTATCGGTCACCCGCTGGGTCTGCAGGTACATGATGTCGCTGGCTTTATGCAGGACGACAGCGGTACTCATCTGGCCGCACCGTCGAAATATCCTTACCTGCGTTGCACCCGCGTACTGCAACCGGGCATGGTTCTGACCATCGAACCGGGCATTTACTTCATTGAATCTCTGCTGGCGCCGTGGCGTGAAGGGCAGTTCAGCAAGCACTTCAACTGGCAGAAAATTGAAGCACTGAAACCGTTCGGCGGTATTCGTATTGAAGACAACGTGGTGGTCCACGAAAACAATATCGAAAACATGACGCGGGATTTGAAACTGGCGTAATGGACAGTTGGTTAATCCCTGCGGCGCCGGTTAGCGTCGTCGAAGAGATCAAAAAAAGCCGCTTCATTACGCTGCTCGCCCATACGGACGGCGTAGAAGCGGCAAAGGCGTTTGTTGAGTCAGTCAAAGCGGAACACCCGGACGCCCGCCACCATTGTGTGGCGTGGGTGGCGGGTGCGCCCAATGACTCGCAGCAGCTAGGGTTTTCAGACGATGGCGAACCGGCGGGTACGGCAGGTAAACCGATGCTCGCGCAGCTGATGGGGAGCGGTGTCGGCGAGATTACCGCTGTAGTCGTGCGCTACTACGGCGGTATCCTTCTCGGTACTGGAGGGTTGGTAAAAGCCTACGGTGGTGGTGTGAATCAGGCGTTGCGCCAGTTAACGACACAGCGCAAGACGCCATTAACCGAATATACTTTGCAGTGTGAGTACGGTCAGCTGGCAGGCATTGAAGCCTTGCTGGGGCAGTTTGACGGTAAAGTCGTTGCCAGTGATTACCAGGCTTTTGTTCGGCTCAGGGTGGCGCTTCCTTTTGCCAAAGTGGATGAGTTTTCGGCAAAACTGGCGGATTTTAGTCGTGGTTCATTGCAATTGTTAGCGATTGAAGAATAATCCCCACCTCATTTTAAAGAACTAAGGAAGCGGCAGAGATGCATTTTCGCGCCATCACCCGAATCGTTGGACTACTGGTCATCTTATTCTCGGGGACAATGATTATCCCCGGACTGGTAGCGCTCATCTACCGCGATGGGGCTGGGCGTGCATTCACCCAAACTTTCTTCGTTGCTCTGGCGATCGGCTCCATGCTGTGGTGGCCAAACCGTAAAGAGAAGGGTGAGCTGAAATCGCGTGAAGGATTTCTGATTGTCGTTTTGTTCTGGACCGTTCTGGGCAGTGTGGGTGCGCTACCGTTCATCTTTGCTGAAAGCCCTAACCTGACGATAACCGACGCTTTTTTTGAATCCTTTTCCGGATTAACCACTACAGGTGCGACGACGCTGGTGGGGCTGGATTCATTGCCACACGCGATTCTCTTTTATCGCCAGATGCTGCAATGGTTCGGTGGGATGGGGATCATCGTGCTGGCGGTGGCTATCCTGCCTATTCTTGGTGTTGGTGGGATGCAGCTCTATCGTGCAGAAATGCCGGGGCCGCTGAAAGATAATAAAATGCGCCCGCGTATTGCCGAAACGGCGAAAACGCTGTGGCTAATCTATGTATTACTGACGGTGGCGTGCGCGCTGGCGCTATGGTTTGCCGGGATGCCCGCGTTTGACGCCATTGGGCACAGTTTTGCCACAATCGCCATCGGTGGTTTTTCCACACACGATGCCAGCGTGGGGTATTTCGACAGTCCCACGATTAACACCATCATTGCTATCTTCTTGCTGATCTCCGGTTGTAACTATGGTCTGCACTTCTCTTTATTAAGTGGGCGTAGTCTGAAGGTCTACTGGCGGGATCCGGAATTCCGCATGTTTATCGGTGTGCAGTTGACGCTGGTGGCAGTCTGTACGCTGGTGCTATGGATACACAATACCTATGGCTCGGCGCTCACGACGATCAACCAGGCCTTTTTCCAGGTGGTATCGATGGCTACGACCGCCGGATTTACCACGGACAGTATTGCCCGCTGGCCCCTGTTCCTGCCAGTGCTGTTGCTGTGTTCTGCTTTTATCGGCGGCTGTGCCGGGTCGACGGGCGGTGGCTTGAAGGTGATTCGTATCCTGCTGCTGTTTAAGCAGGGTAACCGCGAATTGAAACGACTGGTCCATCCGAATGCGGTTTACAGTATCAAACTGGGTAACCGTGCGTTGCCGGAGCGAATTCTTGAAGCCGTATGGGGATTCTTCTCTGCCTATGCGCTGGTCTTTATTATCAGTATGCTGGCGATTATTGCGACCGGTGTTGATGACTTCTCCGCGTTTGCCTCTGTTGTGGCAACGTTGAATAACCTGGGGCCTGGACTGGGGGTTGTCGCCGACAACTTTGCCAGTATGAACCCTGTGGCGAAGTGGATCCTGATTGCCAATATGCTGTTTGGTCGTCTGGAGGTCTTTACTCTGCTGGTGCTCTTTACCCCTACCTTCTGGCGTGAATAATGGAGTAACACGTGAAAACACTGATTCTTTTTTCTTCCCGGGACGGACAAACGCGTGAAATCGCTGAGTATCTGGCTTCTGAACTCAAAGAGCTGGGCGTTTGGGCAGATGTTGTTAATTTGCATCGTACCGCGGAGCCGGACTGGCAAAATTATGACAGCGTGGTAATTGGCGCCTCGATTCGCTACGGTCATTACCATGCTGCTTTTCAGGAGTTTGTGAAAAAGCATGCCACACGGCTGAATTCGATGCCGAGCGCGTTCTACTCCGTAAACCTGGTTGCCCGTAAACCGGAGAAACGTACGCCGCAAACCAACAGCTATGCGCGTAAGTTCCTGATGAGTTCGCCGTGGCGACCAGACCACAGCGCAGTCATTGCGGGTGCTTTGCTGTATCCACGCTATCGCTGGTATGACCGCGTTATGATCCAACTGATAATGAAGATGTCAGGCGGTGAAACGGATACGAATAAAGAAGTGGTGTATACCGATTGGGAACAGGTTGCGAGATTCGCGCGAGAAATAGCCCAATTAACCAACAAAGCGTTGTTAAAATAAGCGCAAAGAATAAAAAATACGCACTCGGAAGATTATTTTAAATTTCCCCTTGTCAGCCTGAAATAACTCCCTATAATGCGCCTCCACTGACACGGAACAACGGATTACAAGC
>NZ_JAOWHD010000061.1:176459-318458 GCF_030332785.1 Citrobacter sp. Cpo069 | reverse complement strand
TATACCGTAGAACCTTCATCGTCCGTTCCTGCCAGTAGCCGCCATAAGGCACACGCTGACTCAAATGGCCATAAAGATGGTGGAGTAGCATATTGCCTTCCAGCAGGATCCCTGCATGGTTCCACTTATTAGCCTGGACCTGCATGATAACCATATCACCTGGCTGCGGCACGCCACTGAATTCACGGAATCCGCATTCATACCAGCAATCATGGTAGAAGTTTTCGGGGTAACTGTCCTCCCACCAGGGATAATCCACGCGGTAATCCGTCAGCTCAATGCCGTGCGTTTGCCGGAAATAGCTCATCACCAGCCCCCAGCAATCGAAGTGACCGAGCACAAACGGGCGCTCCAGTAGCGGCAGCTCGCCCCGCGGCTGAATGGTACGCAGATCCCCCTCCGGCCAGCTGACGATGTGCCACGGAAGTAACATAGCGTCACACTGTGCCTTATCCAGTTCGCTCGCCTGCGTCGTGGCATCCGGGTGGCTGTGGACAATGGCAATCACTGTTCCCCAGTCTTCGGCAGCGGCGTAATCTTCCGGCGACAGGTGGAAATGCTCTGTCGGATCGGTTGCCAGATTACGGCAGGGAATGTACCGCTGCACCCTGCTTTTTTGCACCACTACGCCGCAGCATTCACGCGGATATTCAGCAGCAGCATGCGCCATAATGGCGTCGATAATTTTCTGACGCATATCAGCTCCTGATCAGGGATGTGCCAGGGAAGCCACCGAACGGCAACTCGTTCCCCTCGCCATGCCTCAACTTGCACGCAGTGAGCGTACCGGGACATTCATCGAGTGACGGATCGTTAACCGGGTTGTTGTGCTTGTCGAAATAACGCGTTCCGGCATAGTCACATCCATCACCTGAGCGATATTTGTTACGGATACACCAGGTACAAAGCGAATGTAGCTGGCGCGTCGGGATCATCAACCCCTGCAGGTCCATTGGACTGGACAACGTAAACGCCACCACCTCGTTGGTTTCAGTGCTCTTGGCGTCAATGTAAAACACCTTCAGCTTTTCCTGCTGCGGATCCGCTGACGGGTTTCCCTCCGGATAGTTTTTCGCATCCAGATACTGCGCCAGCGTGTCATGAATCGTGACCTTTGCCTGCAGCAGGTCATCATAAGTAAGACACAGCGCCGTAATGGAACTATCCAGGTTAGCTACCGACAGCGTCGGCTGCGCGCTGGTCCCGTCGGTCGCCGTCTCAATACCCTCGATCTGGCAGGGCCAGGCTTTATATTCCTGCCCCTGCCACCAGATTGATTTCGCCGGTAGCTTTTTTTCATCTCCACCAGCAGCGGCAATTTCATCGGGAGTGTGGACAATGTTGTGGGCGTGGAAGCGGAGAACGTCGGAAACACCAAATGAGGTGCCATCGACATCAAAAAGTCGGACAACATTGCCCGGCTCAAGTTTCTGATAATCACTGTTTAAGCTCATGGTGCAAACGCCTGTTCAAATGTGGCTGATACGGTTTCAACCGTTTTACTTTTGGTGACGCGCTGCAGGCTGTCTGCCTCAACGCGCCAGAGCGCAAGATCACCGCCAGGCGGGGTAAACGAAAAGGATTTCGTCTTATGGCGCCGCAGGAAAACATAGATATCCTTGACGGTTCCCGGTTCGCCGGTAAATGAAAACTCATAGCTGAGCGTTTCATCATTCAGACCGGCACCTGACACTTGCTTATAGCCATCACCAAACTGTGCCGTGCGGACGGTATCCTTACTTTTCAGGGTCGGCTGGCTGGATGCTTTAATCCGCCATGCAAAATGCTCGATCGCCATTGCTTACCTCTGTTTTGTTGCATTCCAGATGATGCCACCTGGCCGGACTTCTCTGGTGATACCTTCCCTGATGGAGCTGTTGATCACCTGCTGATAGGCTTTCCCCAGCGCATCGCCGCTTCCTTTCTGTTGACCGGAATCCCCCTGGCTTGTTGTAACCGAAACCGGCGCATACACGCTGACACCAAAAGGAGAAGCAACGCCAGCGCCACTCCCCCCGACCAGGCCACCAGTCGCATAACCGCGCATCATGCGATAAAGGTTGCCGACACCGATTCGGTTGGTGGCTTCCTGCGTAAAGACAAACTCTCCACGGTGCACCACACCTGCTGGTTCATACTTGCCGCCGGACCCGGTATAACCACCACCAGCAAAACCCAGCGCTGACGTGGCGGAACTGACCAGGCCAGCCATAGCCTGCTTCATCAGAATCTGCGTCAGCATCGACAACGTGGAACGGGTGAAATCTGCCCAGTTTGCTTTCCCTGTCGTCAGCATATCGGCCATATTCTGGCTGATACCATCGAATGTGGCTGAAGCAGCGGACTTCATCGAACCATAGGCATCAGCTGCTGAATCGGCATAGTCAGCCCACGCTGATTTCGCCCCGGCCTGCCAGTTGCCACGTAGCTCGTCCTGCGCGGCATAATATTTCTTCAGTGCATCCAGTTCGTTCTGATAACCCTGATCGGTGTCCGTACCGCCGGCATTCATCCAGCCCTGCCGCAGCTGTGCCTCTTCGTTTTGCCGCTGCGCGCCGCGACTGCTCATGCTGCCCCCGGCCACAAGCGCTCGGGTTTTCTCCCCAATCTGGGTAACGTACTTCTGCGAGCTGTCCTGCAGGCGGTTTAACCGTTCCTGGGCAACAATCTGATCGCCCAACCGGGCATTCACTTCGGCCCGCGCCAGTACCTCGTCTTTGTTCGCCAGCACCGATTTTTCATCGGCGGTCAGCGCGCGCTTTTTGGCGGCCTCTTCCAGCACCGAAAAGCGGGATTGCTGTTTCCACAATTCCTGCCGCTGCTGGCTGATGGTATCCGTGATGCTCTTATGCTCCTGCAGAGTGCGTAACTGCGCCTCCAGCTCCAGCGTTTGCGCGCTGGCAGTATCGACGCTTTTTACTCCTGCAGGTGTTTTCACCGCTGAAGGGGCTTTGGGTTTCTTCAGCGAGTCGTCGTATTCTTTTTTCGCTGCTTCCAGATTGATGTTGTAGTCAGCCTGGAGGATCCGACCGTCTTTCAGCGCCTTGTTCAGTTCATTCTGACGGGCCGTGTACTTCTCCAGCGCAGTCTGCGTCTTTGCATAATTCGACTGCGCCTGCACGGCATACTTCTGGCGGTCAGATTCAATCACCGCCTCGCGCGCGGCGTTATCCTCAGTTGCCTTTGCCACACTGGCCTGCTGTTGCGCCATTTCCAGTGCAAGGCGGGCAGATTCCCGATCGTTCCAGTAGCTGGCGCGCGCATCATCATTGACATAACCATCACCTTTACGCAGATTCCAGATTTCATCCGCCCGCTTAAAGGCCGCTTCAGCTTTGGCAACCATCTCCTGCGTGGTGTCAGGCCGCCCGATATCGAGCGCTGCATCCCACATCGATTTAAAGGCACGCTTCAGGCTGTCGGCAGCAGACTCAATCGACCCCATATTGTCGCGCAGGCTCTTTGTCTGCTCACGAAAACCGTTCGTCGCCGCATCATTAGCTGCCTGCAGCGCCCCGGCTTCATCCCCGGCACGCTGCAGCTGCGCCACATAAGCAATCTGTTCCGCTGTGACGTTGTGGAACTGCTGCGCCATGGCAATCAGACCAGAGGTCGGATCGTTCGTCAGTTTGCCGAATGCCGCCGCCACCTTATCGACCGGCACACCCGACGCATCGGTAAATTTCGCTACCGCCTGACTCATCTCATCGAACCGGGCACCGGCACGCACTCCGGCGTTGACCAGCTCCGTCAGCGCGCTGCTGGTCTGGTTAAACGTGAGTCCCGCCTGCTCGCCGGATTTCGCCAGCACCAGCATGCGGTTTGAGGTCAGCCCGGCAGTGTTACCGGACAGGACCAGCGTTTTGTTGAAATCAGACAGCGTGGACGAGCCCTGATACCAGGCGTAAAACACCGCGCCAGTGGCGGCCGCCAGCGCGCCAACACCTACCATCACCGGCGATATGGTGCCCAGCAGCGCCCGAAAGGTCGGAATGATACCGCCGAAGGAGTCTTTCACCTGACCGCCCTGCTGCAGCAGGATAAGCCACGGACTCTGTCCACCGGCCAGTTGGGTGGCGATATCCGTAAACTGCGCAGGCAGCATACGCATCGCCGCGTTGTACTGGCCGACAGAAATACCGGCCTTCTTCGCGGCGCTCTCCTGGCGGGTAAATGACTGCTGTACCTTCAGCGCCGAGTCATTCGCTGCGTCACCCGTCTGCTTAAACTGCCTTTTTACGTACTCCATCTGCTCGTTGAACTTTGACGAGTTAACATCAAGATTAACGACCAGGTCACCCACTGCCGTCTGGGCCATAGCGAACACCTCCTGAAATGCCCTCGGCCTTTGCCATCAGCACAGCGTCACCGGGTTCATCGTCGGCAATATCCTCCGCTGAAGGTGAAAGCAGGCTGAAGCTGGCAGGGGTTGATGTGGTTTTGGGGTCAAGCGCGGTAATGACGATATGCATCAGCGAGGAAAAATGTGCATCCAGTTGCACATCATTAAAAAAATTGTCCTGGTAGAACGTTCGCCAGTCGGCGTATTCCGTTGACGACATATCAGCAAGCATGGCGCGCCAGTCCGGGCGGCGAAATTCACGCGCCAGTTTCAGGACGAATGTCAGCTCGCTGGCGAGGACTTTTCCAGACTGACCGGCTCAGTCACAGCAACATCCTCTGGATCATTCGCTTCCTGCAGCGGCACCATGCCGGACAGCAGCTTCACGCTGTACTCTGCTGCGGAAACAATCTCCAGCGGCCAGGTCATCAGTACTTCATTCTGGATCTGCTCAACGTCTTCTTTCGGCGTTTTGTGCGCCCCTTTCAGGGGATGTCCATGCCATAAAGACATGGCCACCAGCAGTGCGCCGGATTTAATCGTCATATCCATCGCCGCCTGCATGTCGGCATCGGTGATACTTTCCAGCGTCTTCAGGTGTTCAAGATGCTCAATACGCTGCAGCGCCGACAGTTCGTAGAGCGTGACGGTCTTGCCGTTGCGTTCGAACGGCTCACTTTTTAAAAACATGGATTACTCCAGAAAGCGGGGCCACAGCCCCGGAAGTCAGGCAACGGTGACTTTACAGATCGCGACAAACAGCCCGTCGTTAGTCATCACAATAATGTCAGCGGTTCCGGCTGCAATACCGGTTACCGTCAGCACCGTACCGGCGACAGTCACCGTGGCTTTACCTGCATCCGTGGTGGTGGCCCGGAAAGATGGATCGCTTGCGCTGGCTGGCGCCACGGTGACATTCAGCGTGGTGGTGGCAGCAACCGCAACGGTGGTGGTCGATTTATCCAGGCTGACGCCGGTTACGTCAATCACTGCAGCAGCGCTGTCTTCAGCAAGACCAGGTTTGCCGTTGTTGCTGATTTTGACAGAACGGGTAATGGTGTCTTTTGCCGTCACCGTTTTACCCAGGCTGCTTACCCAGCCACGGAACACATCGATGGTGCCATTCGGGTATTTGATTTTGTACGCCAGCACGGTACCGTCATCAAACCAGCGAACCAGATCCTGCTGCCCGCTCTCGGCAGGTTTCCAGGCCAGCGTAAAACTGGCCTCCCCCGCCGATTTCTGGCCCTGTGAAGTGGACGTCCAGTCAGCATCCGCATCATCCAGATAGGTGTCGTCGTTTGATTCGGCAGTCAGTTCACCGGGCTGCAGGTCTTTAATCTTTGCCAGGCGCGTCCAGTCAACATCCGATAATGGGTTAGCGAACGGGTTGCCCGACCCGGAATAAATCCAGAGTGTGGTGGTGGCACCCTTTACCGGCGCCAGTGGGTTTGGTGTAGTCATTACGTCCTCACATAATGTAGCTGATGGAATAACTGAGGTCGGCAGATCCCCACGTCATGGCCTCTTCATCGCGCTGATAGTCATACCTCTGAGCCGCCATCAATTCGAGAAGATTTGCCAGTTCGGGAACATCAGCCATTGCCGGATAGATGCGGTCCTCCATCCAGGAATCCAGAGCACTGTCTGTAGCCGTGGCTTTTAGAAACACCTCAACATGCAGCACGGCTGTCCACATATCTTCATCAACACTTTCATCCGAGGCTCGGGCGTCAGAAAGGTAAACCGCAACCGCCGGAAGATCCTGCTCATCCAGAAACCCAGGACGACCATCGAACCATGTCACTGCATCTGAGATATTGCGCTGGAGCGCGGTTAGTACGGCTTTGCGGATATCACTGTTTTTCATCGTTTAAGGATCAGCCTCAGTTGGTTAGACAGGTTTTGTCGCATAATTTGCGGCATACGTTCGTCCATAAGTTTTGGCACTTCAGCCCGGAACGTTTCGGTCAGAGGAACGGAAAGGGGAATACTGACCACTTCAATGGGATACCGACTCTTTGTGGTACGCCGCAAGACATGCCAGCGACCGTTTGCCAGTTGTTGAATAAAGGCCCCGGGAAAACGAAAACGCCCCACACGCAGCTCACTGTTCGCACCTGACTTATCACGTTTACGCCGTGACAGACGCATACTGGATGGTCCCAGTTTGATAGCGGGAAGATTCCCGCGGTTTATGCGAATCAGAGCGCGCGGCTTCTCCACCGTAGCCCGACGTATCCGTGCACGCTGCCTGACCAGTTTTCGGGGAACGCGGGTTGATTTCGCGACAGCGGACACACTGCGATTGACCGCCTGCGTGGCGATACGGTTCACCGTCTGGGCGGAAGCGCGCGGTACAGCTCTTTTACTGATGCTGTTCAGATTAGCAATGGCCTGCTCCAGCCCCTTAATCGACATACTCCCTCCTGCTTACTCGATAAAGATGCGCGGTTTGCCGTTAAAGCGTTCGTGACGGGTAAGATGGAATTCCTCCCCTTCAAAAATCACCACGTCATTACGACGCGGCCTGTATCCTGCAGTAAACACCACCAGCGATCGCCCTGTTCCGCTCAAAGGCCCCATTTCTTCCAGAAACTCAGCCGGAATAACAATCATGGGCTCCCCGTTGATGGTCGCTGGCTTGCCCATTTTGTTCACCGTGACCGCATCCATGCGGTTGACAAGTCTGTCAAAGGGATTAGGCATTGATTTTCACGGCTACAATTGCGGAACTGGCAGCAGCATCTTCCCAGGCAACCCCAGCCAGATCGGCACCTGTCGCGTCGTTCTGCACTTTTCCATCTTTTATATGAACCTGCTCACCGATGGTGATCGCATCGGTAGTCAGCTTAGGCAGCAGGAAAACACCTTCGGTAAAACCGTCTCCCGTCTGGCCTGCCGCAATATCAGTAATGGCAATCGCCACGACTTTCCCCACCATCACCGGCGAACCACTCAGGATCTCAACGCTGCCCGTGTTGGCAATCTCAATAGTTTTGCCATGCTGTACAAAATTCTTCGCCATAAATTCAGTCTCCATCCAGCCCCATACGGGGCCGAATTCAGATACAAAAAAAGCCCTTATGGGCTGTGATGTGCTGCTTGAGTGGAAGGGATTATTTCCCGGTTGATTTCGCCAGGCCGCGATAATCCAGAGGAGATACACCGGCATCGATGCGCACTTTGGTGGCAATACCGTCGGTCGTGAAGCCTTCCTGCTGATCGATATACGGAGTATCAACGCCGTTCAGGTAAGCCACTTCGATGGTGTCCGTGCCCTTAGCGGCGGCCAGATACCAGGCGCTGGTGTCTTTGGCGTCAAGACGCGGCTCCGCGATAACTTCAGCAAAGTTCTGAATTGGGTTCATGATACCGGCGTTGATATCCGCCCCTTTCACACTGGCAGACTTGATCGTCTGGTTTGCCAGGGTTTCGAGCGCGACAGGCACCAGCATGAATGCCGGGCGAATATTCAGGGGACGCTCACCCTCTTTCTGCAGACGCATCATCTTGCGCGCTTCATCAAGGCTGGCTACAGAAATCGCGCCTGCGGAGATATTGCCGTGATCAGCATGGAACAGCGGCTTGCCATCAGACAATTTCGCGTTTTCGGTCAGAACGGCATACACCAGATCGCCGATCGTCCCTTTTGCCGCGCGGCCCATCTTCATAGGTACATCGGTTAACTGATTCAGATCGTCGTTGATGATCGCCTGACGGGTAATAGAGAAGATTTCCCCGTAGGTGGCCAGCGCAATGCTTTCACCTTTATCTTTGGTGGTCACATACTTATATTCAGCCCCCTCGCGAACCTGGCGCAGGGAAGAAAAACCACCAAGACCGACACGATGTGCCGTTTTAAAGTCTGACAACTGGCCTTTCTTAGTCCACTGCTCGAAAGTTTCTGCCGCTTCCTCCCAGCCCTGCAGCAACGCTTTATTAGCAACATCGAGCAGGATATTACCGAAGTCAGACGTGCTGTGTGTCAGTGCCATACCGACCATCTGCATCGGGTTATAGCTGGAAACGCCGATGCCGCGCTCGGTCAGCGCCATACGGGCATATTCGCGCAGCGTCATGCCGTTATAGACGTTGTCCCGCTCCATGCTCTCGAAGCCCGCGCGCGCCATCAGCGCCTGGCGGACACCATCTCCAACAAAGTTACCGTTCCCGGCGTAAATATGCGCATCCGTGGTTTTATTCGACGGTGTAGCATTTTTGCCCAGCGCCGCCAGCAGTTCATCTTTAGCCTGAGCCACTGTGCACTCCGGATCCGCGATGCATTTATTCTGCAGCTCATGATGCTTGCCGCCGAACATCGCAAAGAGATCGTTGATACCATTTACGCGGCTCTTTTGCTCGGCGAGAACCTGAGCACGGATTGTCGCTTCATCTGATGCTGCCGGCTGAGGCGTAGTCACCTGCGGCTGAGGTTGTTGTGGCTCACGCGCAGTGATATTGCGCGGTGGGGTGATCATGTTGCGAATGCTGTTTGGCATCTTTTCAAAATCCTCGATACGTTTTGATTGAATACAGGCCATTGCCTGCAGAGAGGTAGTGACCTGATCGGCAAAGCCATGCGCTAAGCATTCTTTACCGTCCATCCAGGTTTCATCGTCCAGCATGGCGGCGATTTCTTCGGTCGTTTTTCCAGTTTTCTCCGCGTAGGCAGGGATCAGGACAGACTCGACCTTATCCAGCAGATCGGCATAATCCCGCATGTCGTTGGCATCACCACCCGCAAATCCCCATGGTTTGTGGATCATCATCATCGTGTTTTCCGGCATAATTACCGGGTTGCCAACCATCGCAATCACCGAAGCCATTGAAGCTGCCAGACCATCAATGTGAACGGTGATTGCCGCGCCGTGATGCTTCAGGGCATTAAAAATGGCGATGCCATCAAAGACATCGCCACCGGGCGAATTGATGTGAAGGTTGATATGGGTAATATCGCCCAGCGCCTTCAGGTCATTCACAAACTGGCGCGCCGTCACCCCCCAGTAGCCGATCTCGTCGTAGATATAAATATCCGCTTCGTTGTCGGCGCTGGCCTGCATACGGAACCAGGAATTACTTTTTGCGCTGGCTTTCGGACGGTGGTGCGCCCGGTTCTTTGGCTTCGGCACTTGTGCCTCCTTTGTCATTGGCAGGGTCAGTGTCAAACACCAGCCCCATCTCTTTGTTTTCGTCGATCTCTGCCTTCCGGCGCGCCTTCACATCGTTCGGGTTACGTCCGCTGGCGCGGACCCAGTCGGATTCCGTTGCCGCTCCGCCCCGGATCTGTAACTTCCAGGCATTGGCCTCTTTAACCGGATCGATCCACGGCATAACAGGGCCGGAATACACCGCCGAGTACAGCGACTCCATATCCAGACCGCGGGGTAATTTAATCTCGCCAGCGGCCACCGCCATTTTCAGCCAGGCGCGGTACATTGGCCGGGTCACCGCGCCAATAAACCAGTCCTGTAAAATGAGATAGCCATCTGTTGATTCCACCAGTTCCTGCCGCTGCGCGCTGTAGGTGCCGTTGTAGTTTCTGGCTGTGCTTGAAAAGCTGAGTCGGCTGCCTGCTGCGACAGCGCGAAGTTGCCCATTACGGAAGGTTTCAAGGTTAGGATTGGGCCGGTCAGATTTCACCATGCCGATATCTTCACCAGGCTTCAGATCGTCATAAATGATGCCTGGCTGAATCATCACTTCCCGATCATCATCATCGGAAGAACTGTTACTCTCTTCGAAGCTTTGCCCGTCCCCCTTTTTGATGTACATACCCAGCGCAGCAGCAATACGTGCGGCGGTGAGCTCAGCATCTTCATACTCTTTAAGTGCGCTCAGACGCATCAGTACACCGGATAGCATCGATACGCCCCGGGTCTGGTGCAGACGGCGGACAAATTTAAGATGCAGCATGTTTTCCGCATCCACTTCTTTGGTATCAAGCTGACGGCCTGAAACGGGCAGGCTTTTATAAACCTGATATTTCCTTGGTCTGCCCCAGTTGTCGACGAATACCCCCTGATTAAGCTGGCTGGCAGCATCGCTGTTCATGGGAATAAAATCTGGTTCAAGCGCTTCAAGCCAGAAGGGGATACCGGCTGCTGGCGTAAGACCATTCCCGGTTCCACTGACAAGCTGGGCAAACACTTCGCCATCCCGCAGCCAGGTGCGCAACATCAGGCGCTCAAGCATCGGGCGGGTAAACTGGTTCGTGACATCAGGCCTGACAGACCATTCTGCCCATTTATTACGGATCTGATCTGCCAGCTTTTTGGCGATTTTACCGTTCATCAGTTTGGGATGGGGTTCAACAATAATTCCGGCTTTCCCCACCACCCTCTCTTCCAGCTTATCGAACACCCCAATCACCAGATCGTGATTGTTATCGAGCCACCGGGCCTGCTCCCGCAGTGATACCGCCCCCATTTTGCTGAGCTGATCAGCTGAACGATTTTCACGGCGCCCTTTGTGCGTTCTGGTCGGGGTAACGGCTTCATATGCCCTGATTTTCGCGCGCGCCTGCAGACGGGCTGCTTTCCAGCCAGGCGAAAAGACCCCAATCGCATCATCTAAAAGGCTCATTCAAACCTCGCCAGTCGGTAACCGGGTCGCCCGCGGCGATGAGAAATAAGAGAAGAGAGCCGACGCTCCCACTCCTGACGCCCTTTTCGGATTTCCGACAGGTTCTCCATCGTCATTTCCTGCCCATTGAAACGGATAGTTTTGCCATCCAGCACCGCCATTTCGGCTTCGGTATATCGCTGGATCATGGTTTCAATATCAACACGGTTCACAACCATCCTCCTGATGTACTCCAGGGGTTAGAATCATCGGTTACGGGATTTTTCCGCTTCCGTTTTTTGGTGGGTACTGGTTCTGGTGTCTGGGATGCCGCTTCGCCAGCTTCCGGCGGCGCGTTCTCCAGCCAGGTTTCTCGCCTCGCCCACTCAGGAGCAGCGGGCCATTTGATTTTCTCGTAGCCGTGGAGGATGGCGAGCGCATCAGCGTAGACCAGCAGGTCAAATGCTTCGTTTGCACCACGTCCCGGCTTACTCCATTTGCCATCAGTCGATCGCTCCTCATAGGTCAGTTCATCGTAAAACCAGCTGCCGAGCCAGTCAGGGAAATGCACATAGCCAGGGCCTGGTGAATCACGCCACAAAGCGTTGTTCACCCGGTCTTTCAGAGCATCGGTCTGGATCAAGTAAAGCGGGACATCACCAGAAGCCTGTGCCCGTCGGCTTGAACGTCCGGTATTATCAGGAAAGGTTCGGGAGATAAGTTTGGATCGGCGGACACTGTCGCCTTTGAACAGGTAAATCTGTTTTCCGAGTCCTTCACGACGACACTTACGCCAGAATTTATAAGCGTTGTCGGTCACACCATCCTCACCGCCGGAGTCAACGGCCATCGCCATCAGCCGCATACACCTAGTCGGATCAGATGCCATTGGCCAGGCTTTGTTAAACACATCGGTCAGCAATAAATCCCAGTCTTCCGGATAGCTTGCCGGGTCAATCTGCTGGCTCTCGCCATTGGCGTCATAGCGCATCGACTGCCTGATATTGTAGCGGTCCACCAGCCAGCGCTCTCCCATACTGCCGTAACCAGTAACCTGAACAACAAAACGCCGGTTGCGCCCCGCCTGAACATCGACGGTCGCCATAAGGAAACAAACCCCGTCCGGAACAGAGCGCTTTGGTACAACCTCCGCACGCTGCTCAAGCAGTTCACTTTTGCGCTGTTCCATGCTGGAGCGAGGAAGATACGGACGCCCAAAGTCGGTGTTGATTACCGTCTTCAGTGCCTCCTCGCTGCCAGTGGCCTGATAGTCCTGCTCAGCGGTAAGAAATTTATAGATGAGCTGCGCCCAGGTCTGGTACGCGGCGGCAGGGCCTTCCATCCAGAAGGAGGCAATGCGCGAGCGTCGCCCTTCCCCAGTGATAACACCATCGTTGTCGATGGTTTGCCCATCCCGCAGCCACTTCCCTTTCATATTGAGCGAACGCTTCATATCCGCAGTGATGTGCTCTTTACAGGCAGGGCATTGAAGACAGGCTTTCTCGCTGGCCTGAACAGGGTCCGCGATATCGCGGTAACCTGTCATATTGTCCATTTCAGGCTGGAAATATTCACCGCAATGTGGGCACGGCCAGTAAAGGCGACGGCGATCACCACGGTTGTACAGCGCCAGAATCCCCGTTGAAGGAGGTGCTTCATGCGGTGAGCTACGGCGCCATTTTGTGTCACGTATGTCGCGGCCCGGCGAACTCTCAACCAGTGTCATTCCTGACGACATGAACGTTGTTGTTCGCTTTGATGCCAGTGAAAAGGCGTCACCTTCCCCGTCAATGTCTTCCGGGAAACGGTCATAGTCGGTCAGTGCCACGCATTTATAGTCCGATGAGGACATGATATTGACCGATGGCCAGCCGATTTTCAGGTAGTTCCCGGCGCGAAACGTGCGGTCATATACGTTGTTATCATTACGCCGCGGGCTCAGTCGGGATTTCACTTCAGGGCTGCAACGGAATGTACGATCAAGACGCTTTTTGGAGTGCTCGCGCGCCTTTTCCTCAGTCATCTGAATCAGGAGCATATCAGCCGGATCACAGACAACGTTGTAAACAATCCAGCCATCAATCAGACCAATGGTTTTACCCGTTCGCGCCGGACCAACAAACACTACCGCGTCATATTCACGCGATGCCAGGCAGTTCATCGGTTCAATCACGTAAGGTGCCAGATCCGGATCCCATGGAACGGAGTTACCCGCCCCCATCGGCACGCGCATATAAGTACTGACCGCATCGGCCACCTGCATTCGACGCGGGGCACGTAAGATACCGGAAACATCGCGGCGGATGCCTCTGGCGGATGCCCGCTTTGCCATCAGTCCTCCTCTGGCTCTTCCTCCTCTGCTTCAGCGTCCTGCACCCTCTCCGCCATCTGATCGCGCAGGTCATCAATAACGCTCTGCACGCGAGAAACCGCAACAGGCGTTAATGCACAGTCACGCTCAAGTACATCAGGGAGGGTTTCAAGTACCATGACGACGGCTTTCGCCATCAATGAGAATTCGCGCGCCACTTCATCAGCGGGAATGAGCTGCCCCGTATCCTGCTCAAACTTGAGTCGCTCATTCTCCGCTTTCCAGTGGGAAAGCCTGTCCGATGGCAGCATGTCATCGATATTGGCTGACACAGTGGGGATCATCAGTTCGGTCAGAATGTCGGTGATCAGGTAAAGCTTTAATTTGCTGTTGCTACCTGGTGCCGGTTCAATATTTTTCAGCCTGGCGGCGACCGTCTGACGGTGTACGCCAGTGATCCCCGCCAACTGGTTGATATTCAGTTTTAAAGTGGCAATTTCCTGGTCCATGATGGTGAACACTTTTTAAACGATTCGACATCTGCACGAAACCGCCTCCAATGAGATCAATAACCTGCGCAAATGATGATGATGACCTTAGATCTGAAAAACTAGCCGTTTTCCGCGAGCACGCCGCCCCGTGGCTGGCCCCCCTCTCAGGAGGACCCATAAAATGGATTATTAAATGTTATTCAACTTCAGCGCTTCACATGGCAAAGTTTATTGTTTCAGTTCCATTGCTCAACATACTTTTTCAATTCTTTAATTGAATCTACTAATTCTTTATAGTTAAGTTGACTATCCTTATATTTCAACTGAGCATCAAATAGCTTATCGAAATAGGATATATCTTCCCCGCCATCGTCTTTAACTCCGCACAACATCATCTCATAGTAAATAATATCTGAAGCAGGAATTAGAACATTGACCATGTATTCATTGATTAAACTATTATCCCTACTATCTACAGGCAACTTTTGAACTTTTTGCTGATAAGAAAAAATTGCCCTTTTCAGCCTTAAAATCTGTAGATACTTCTCATGCTCTTTCCAAGATTTAAGCGCTCTATAGGCAACAAATGCTGCGGCACCGGTAATAAATAAACTTAATACAGAAGCACAAGCAGAAACAATAGTCGCAATCTTTTCATAATGATCAATATTCATACAACCTCCCATCAATAGACGAATACTTTATCATTTTCAGACTATTGAGAGAGTAAGAATTGTTTTTTTGATTCTCTCACTGAGTCGTAAACACGCTCACATGTCATTCCAGCCCGGTAGCTTTCGTCAGATCGCTCAGCATAATATCGAGCTTCTTCTGCAAGGCGACCGAGCATGTCGGCGAGCACTGCGGTGTCGGCTCCGGCTGTTTTGCTTCTGACGGCAGCGGCAAGATCTGAGGTGTGCTTTGCGGCGTCCAGGCGGGCGGCAAGCTTCGTTGCTTCGGTGCGCAACTGACTAACAGTGGCAGACAGGCCAGCAGCAGTGGAAGCAGATTTAGCGGCTTGTGCTTGTGCATCTTTTACAGCCTCATCACGGGCAATAATGCGCCCTTGTTCAATCATGCGGGCTGCGGTCTGTGCGTTCGCTATCTGTGATGATTTCGCACTATCACGTTCCGCCCACTTTTTTTCCCAACCGCGGTTACTCCACTCGTTTCCGGCGATAAATGCGACGGCCACCAGCACCGAAATGGCAATGAACTGATAGCGCAGGCTCACTGGTCTATCCCCCAGCACGTCAGCGCGCTTTCCTGGTCTCGTCGTTCTACCTGGCCATAGCAGCCATTTTTCTGGCCTTTGGTCAGGCTACAATCGCGGCCACCGTCTTTAATCCACCAGCGAATGGCTTCACAGGCACCTTTACGGTCGCCAGCATTAATTCGCTTATAGAATGTAGACGGGAAACATTTTCCGGGGCCGATGTTGTATGGGCAGAAAGATGCGATCCCGGCTTTCTGTGGTTCGGTCAGTGGTACCTTGATATTTCGCTCAACCCACGCCAGCGCCTTGTCGCGTTCTATGGTGTTCACCTGGGCGCATTTCTCAGCAGACAGCTTCATGCCCTGAACTACTGGCTTACCATCAACCATCGTGGCGCCACGGCAAATAGTCCACACTCCGCCGCCGTCGCGATATGCCGTCAGGCTGTTACCCTCTTTCTCATCCAGAAACTGATCGAGAATCACTGGCGCGGAAGCCCCCGCAAGAATCAAACCAACGACCGCTGCGCTCAGTTTATTCTTCAGCTTTGGTGACATTGCCATTAAGCCGATCCTCCCTTTCCTTTTTCCTGTAATACCAGTTCACTGCACAGGTGATAACAGTGCATGCGATACCGACAATAATTGCCCAGTCACTCAGGCTTAACCCCGCAATTCTGTCGGCTAACATCCAGGACACCTCTTTTGCTGTATTAGCTGTTTCGGCGTATGCCTTCGCTGATACACCGCAGCCGGCAAGCGTGGTTCCTGATCCATATGAAAGTCTGCTGTATATGGTGCTCATTCTGGTCATAGCCTCACCTCCGATTTTTCGGATGGCGCTGTGTGTGATTGGAGGGGATCAGGCAACCGGGCTCTTTTGTTCAATTAAAAGTAAGGATGATTCCCGGTGCCTGAAAATGGTGATCACTACAGCAACAGGGAGCGTGATGATCGTTATGTTTTGTTGAGTTTTTCCACCTCTTCGGTGGTCTGAATAAACCTGTCGGTTTCCAGTTCTACGCCGATCGCCCGACGACCAAGTTCTATTGCAGCTTTCACAGTTGAACCAGAGCCCATAAAGAAATCGGCAACGATATCCCCCGGTCTGCTGCTGGCGCTAATGATCTGCTTCAGCATATCGGCAGGTTTTTCGCATGGATGTTTGCCTGGATAAAACTGAACAGGCTTATGCGTCCATACGTCGGTATACGGAACAAGAGCGGAAACAGAGAAGCAGCGCCGGAGGGTTTTGTATTCCTCCAGCAATTCTGAATACTTGCGGTTTAATGACTGATAGGTAGCTACCAGCTGATGGTGAGGATGTTCAAGCTTCTGCTGAATGTGCTTATCGATAGCGATCCGCGTGAACAGTTCCTGCAATTTTCTATAGTCCACTTCATTTGGTAGTTGCCATTGGCTTGCACCAAACCAGTGTGACGCCATGTTTTTCTTTCCGGTTGCCTCAGCTATTTCTTTCGAGCTGACACCCAGTGATTCACGGGCATTACGGAAGTAATCAATCAGCGGCGTCATAATGTGCTGCTTTAGCTCTGTGCTTTTCCTTTCGTAAACATCCTCTTTACCTGTGTACGGCCCAAGATAGTGCTCAGCAAACAAAATCCGTTCCGTAGATGGAAAGTACGCACGCAGGCTTTCTTTGTTACAACCATTCCAGCGGCCCGATGGTTTTGCCCAAATGATGTGATTCAAAACGTTGAACCGGGCACGCATCATAATCTCTATGTCTGAGGCCAGTCGGTGACCGCAAAACAGGTAGATGCTGCCAGCAGGTTTAAGAACGCGAGCATACTCAGCCAGGCAGCTATCAAGCCAGCGTAAGTAGTCCTCGTCCCCCTTCCATTGGTTGTCCCAGCCGTTGGGCTTCACTTTGAAGTACGGGGGATCCGTAACTATCAGATCAATAGAGTTATCCGGGAGGGTGGCGACGTAATGCAGGCTATCAGCGTTGATTAACTCAACACTGTTTATTTTCACAGTATTTTTCATAGATCGGTAAGCGTAACTCTGATAGGCTCACGTTGCTTTTGCGCTAAAGCAGTGGGCCTTGGTTAGCTTGTGACCTGAAAGCATGAGCTGATGGCTGGTCGGGTGCGCTAACACCCACCAGCCGCCCATTTCCACAGCAGAAAGCCGCCAAAACACTCATGGCGGCGATTAGTAAGCGGGAACTAATTGTCTACTCTCCAGACAGCTTCATCTACTTCAATGTGGATGCTTCCATCTCTAATTTCATATTCAAGCATTCCCTGGTCTTCAAGGGTATCGTTCATTCCTGAGCACCCAGCATAAAAATTAATCCCAACTTCATACTCAAAAAAACAATCTCCAATACCGATAACTTCAAATGAGCCATCAATAACGGAGTATCGGGCATCACCGCCATAACCGGCTAGAAAATAGTCATTGAAAAGATGGGAGTGTGTCTCCAATAAGTCTTTAACCGCACCCAAGTTAGTTGGGTCAACATCATTTAAAGCAATTTCATAATTTTCAACACTCATTTTTCACCTCGATCAAGTTGATAAGGTGAAAAATCTTAATAGCTAAAGAGTTATGTCAAAAACTATTTTTAAGCCAGAAATAAGAAAAAACTAAACAGTTGATGCAGTTCACATAGTGCAAAAAAAACATATCACTGGAGGCGCTTATAACATCCGAACTGGTAGTCGGATAATCCCGCAATCACCAATTGCGTAAGTATGAGTTGGCAACGTTCGCGGCTGAGGTGGGTATTCTGTGCAATCTCCCCAACCGTTGCTGGTTTATCGCTTAACTCATTGAAAACAGCCTTCGCGGTTTCTGTCATATCTTCATGATTTAGCATGTCTTTTACCTAAAATTATATGAGTGACATACAGATAACTCTGGTTGGCGACACCAGCAAGAGAAGAATTCCATTCTGCGACTACAACGGCCTTTGTGCATTAGACAAGACTGAGTTGCCATAAAAAAACCACCCGAAGGTGGCCTTATACTGAAAGTTGTGATTATGAGCTACTGCACTCAAATGCTGGAACTAACGATCTTTCTTGGTAGTTTCTGCACGATGGACAATATGGTTGCACGATAACCCTGCCATCGCCCATATCTCTCTCGCCAAATTCTTCAATAATATAGAAAACATGATGCCCAGAAATCTGCGAGCATCTTGGGCAAGATTTAAACGTATTACCTAAGCTGTCGGTGGAATATTGCGACTCATCAAGCCTACCACCGCAAGAACAGACTCCCATCATAGAACCTCCTTAGATTGAAATCCCATAGTCAAGGAAAAGGAGATACATTTCAGAGAGATAAGTCGCACATTTTAGCATCAAAAAAACAACACTCAGTGGCTGAACGTTATGATTAAGCGATGTGACCAAGTAACCACTCTTAACACGTTACATTACTTTTTGCGGACCGCAATAATGTTTTTTATCATTAAAACAGGTATTTTATGGAAAAAAATCAAACCATAGTGAGCAAATAGTGACCAATACTACTTCTTTTCAGATCTTCTATGATGCAGAAGACACTGAATTGGCACAGCATAAAATTGATGCAAAAACACTTAGCATTTCCATAGGTTCTATGGCGGATTTGATTTCAGCCGCCGATAAACGGCTTAACGACGGTCAACAAACAGTGAAGTTGATGGTGACAAACCCGGCTGAGGCTGGCTCTCTCGGCGTATCCTATACGATGATGGAGCTTGTCCCACATGCAATCAATGTTGCGAAAGTGATCGGATTGACAGGGTTAGCCGGCGCAGCAATTGGTGCACCTGCATTATCGTTAATTCGACAGTTGGGAAGTAAGAAAGTCATTTCCATCACGAAACGAGCAGGAACAGACCAATCCGTTCTTGAGCTCGAAGGTGAAGAGATTGTTTGTCATGATTCTGTAGCCAAGCTAGTGACTGATCCAGAAATTAGGAATGCTTTAGTGAACGTTGTGCGCGCACCTTTAGACGGGAAAGAAGGCGCTGTGTTCAAAGTTCTGAATGAAGACGGTGTCGAAGTCGTCCGTCTGGAAGGTGAAGAAACTGAGGAAATAAAACCGCTTCCTAGGGGTACTTTGCTGGAAAAAGAAGAATCAGTGGAAGAAGTAAATGTAAGATTCGTCCAAATAAACTTCGAAGGAACAAAAGGTTGGAGGATTGAGTACCTCGGAGAGGAACACGCTGTTTCGTTTGAGGATCAACTTTTTATACATCAAGTCCAAAATGGGATTGTTAGTTTCACCAAAGAAGATTTGTTTGTCGTTGACCTCAAAACAACGAAAACTTTCACTGCACGTAATGCTTCAACCAAGTATGCTATAACCAAAGTTAAGCGAAAACGCCCTGCTGAGGCTTGATTAACGTGGCATTAAACTTGCAAATAGCGCAACTGATCTTCTGGATAGGAGTGATTATGATCATTCCTACCTTTAGTCGTTTCTGCTATTCGGCATCTGCTTTGCTATGGCGTCGATTGTTTCCTACCAGAACCTTTGAGTTCCGGTATCACGATGAAGATACTGGCACAACTAAAACACTCATTGTTAAGGTACCAAGAAAAAACGGGAAAATGCTTACAAGTCTTATTGATGAGGCTATTACGGAGAATTCAAGACAAAAATGAGTTCTCAAAGTAAAGGTTTAAGTACTGGAAAAGCGACACTTTCTACTGGTGGTTGGGGAGCAATACTCAGCGTTTTAGTTGGCGCAGTTCTTACAGACCCCAACAGTGTGTGGAGGACGGTTGCTTATGCCCTAGTGCCTGGTGTTGCTGCTGTCCTTACCTACGTGATGAATTGGTTCATTTCTAGGCATGGATTTGAATCACCAGAAGATGCAGCTAAACGAGCGAAGTGTAAACGAGATTTAGCAGAGATCGAAAAGCAGCTAAGCTCAGAGCATTTAACCCCTGAAATTGAAGCTAGGCTGATGCAGGCAAAGGCCAAGACAATTGAAATACTCGTTTCTATTGGCAGCGACTCTATCATTGATGCCTCATCACGTTCTAGCCAACTACCAGATACTGCCGGGCCTCAAGGCTAACCGGCAGTCTTGATCTTAATAATCAATCATCCATTTCAAGTCGAATATCAAGCATAGCCAAACATCCGTCTATAAATCCTTCTGCCATCTGTATCTCTATGCGTATCAATTTCTCATCTTTTTTACGCGCTTTTGCGATCTTCCGCTTGGATATTCCATACAGGTAGTGGGCAACAAGAAGTGAATGTTCATATGGTTTTCGGCTTTTCAATCGCGCCAGGCAACCTTCGATGATCAGCGCATCATCGTCAGTACATGACGGTCGGGATCTACCTGTTTGCGGCAACAGCCCCTTAAATCCTGCAGCTATAGGAGAATAGTCCACGCCAGAACTATCACTGGCAGCCCACCCGCCCCATCTTTCGAGTAACATTTGAATATCACGCATCACTTTTCTCCATACACTTAAGCTGTCGCAATTACGCCGATCGCCAGCGCCCGATCCATAAAACGCAATAGCAGCTCAAGCTGCGTACCATGCTTTTGCTCGAATGCCGGTACGTCGGCGTGTAACTCGTCGTGGCACTCTCTGCACAGAGGGATCACGAAGAGGTCATGGGCTTTTGTTGCTGTCCCCCCCATACCGTGCCCTACGATATGGTGCGGATCATCTGCTGGCCGTCGGCAACACTCACAGGGTTGTGTTTTAACCCAGCGGGTGTACGTCTCATTTATCCAGCGGCGACGTTTTGGCCTGAGCATAAAAGACTCTGGCGACTCCAGATCAACAGAGAGCGTGAGGATCTTCTTCGCCTTCTCCTGCACGAGTCTGGTTGCTGACGAGGAAAGCACTATGTCGCTTTCCCTCATGACAGAACGGATCTTCTCATCCGGAAGGCGCAGCCCTTTGTGCGCAACGCTTTCCGGAATAACATCAGCCAGGTCGTTTCTGACCATCCACCAGCACAGTTCCGGAAGCGTCAGGATATGCGACTCGGGAAAACCAGAATCACGGCGAATGACTTCCAGAATCCAGGATACCAGGTTTCCGGCCGCTATACCTGCAAGCTGTTCGGTATGCTGCCCCGACAAAGTGTGATCGCAATGCCAGCACAGGCGAATGCTTCCTGGTGGGTGCCGCATTGTTGTGAAGTTCTTGTCGTGCCAAGTTGAATGTGGCCACTGGCATTCAAACCGATTACTCAACCATTGCTCAAGGGAAGGAAGCCCACCGGCACGCTGAATAACCCGATCATTCCCGAAGACCTGCCGCATTACCGGATCATCAGCCAGCGGCTGAATGGCGGCGGGAACAGCTCCTGTACTGAATGACGCCATTTCTTCTGGTTCAGGTTCGAGAAGGACGCGACCGCGCATGAAGAGGTGCATCAGTTCCGCGCCGGGACGAAACAACACAATCCCCATGCGATGGGCGACTTCAGGAGTTAACAAAGCCCTCACGCCGCCTGCCCCCCTGCAATATGTTCAGCCCACAAACCACCAATCCAGCGTACTCCCTTGGCAGTGAAACGCGTCTGGCTGAATGCGTGATTGGATGTGCTCGATGTTCCCGTCTTAACTTCAAATCTTCCCGCGGAAATGTGCTGAGCCATGGGGGTAAGTGTGCCGCCGAGGCGATACAGGATATTGCGTTCGATAAGGAACAGACGAAACTCAGTTTCTTTTGCGTTGAGCAATTTGGCTACCTGCCGGAATGACATGGAGCCTTTTGCAGAGCAATAACGATCAACAAACTCCACTTTTGGCGCCGCGGCTGCCAGCAGGATGGTCAGTTGCTCTTTCTGCTCGGCTAAATCAGCAGCCAGGCGAAGCGCTTCCGGCAATGAGCGGGGAACACTGACATTCTGCCCTTCTTCCAGTTCCTGCCAGCGATCGACTACCGCGGCGGTAAATTCAGGTGACAATCTGGCAACAATCACCAGAGAGTCGCGTTTGTTAAAACGATACTCCTGGTACACATTACCGTTATGCTCAAAATCGAACTGCGCCAACGGCGCGGTTAAAATTCCCGCAGCAACAAGACGCTCAGCCGAGCGTTTCACGTCACTGTGTTTACTTTGAACCAGATCCGCAATATTACGGCTGGACATTGTTACTACACCATTCACGATTAACTGGCTCATACTTTTCTCCATATCAGGCGGCTGCACCCGCCGGTTCATATCTGCTGATCGTTATCTCTACCCGACCTTTCGGCACTACGGGTCCCCATTCCACCAGCATGCGCTTAATCTGGCTGTCGTCTTCCCAGACACCCGCATGTGTCAGCGCGTCAAACAGGGCTTTGTTGTAATTATCGATATCCCGGCGGCGCGCATCCGGCGGGTACAGAGTGATTTCTACCGCGGCCAGTTCAGTCGATGGCTTCGGGAGACGTCGTAATTGCTCAATGATCGCCACGCAGGCAGCGCTCTGGTATTTACGGCCATCAGCGCTAATGAGGTGACGACCGGCCAGCGGCCCCTTGTTAGGGGCGCGCCAGTAAGTGTTCACGCTCGGAGGAAAAGGCAGGACTAGTTTCACGCGGCCTCTCCCCGCATATTGCGAACAAGTTCAGAAGCAGCAGTAATGATTTCGCTGGTGGCAGTCCGCTCCAGCCAGAGTTGATTGATATTGGCTTTCAGTTTGTTCTGCTGAGCCTCGCTCAATACGTCAACGCCTTCCACCTGGTTAAACACCAGACCAACCTCGAGAGGCCAGATTCGTGACTCAGTTTCCAATGGTATTACTGGTTCCTGGGCTGTCAGCGTTGCAATTGTTTGCTCTTTACCAACAGCGAATTGAGCCAGCGCCATAAATGCCCGACCTTTTGCCTCCAACTCAGTGCGGTTGATATAGCTGAACCGCTCACCACGCCATGACTTATCGAATACAGCTATGGCACCGGCAAAAAACGCGCTGGTGGGTTTCTGTTTTTCGTCAGCAGGTACAAACCACACAGGCAGATCGAACCCAATACGACCACGAATAAACATGATGTGATCGGCATCTTCCGGCCACCATGTTTCACTTGTGGCAGACTTCACCAGGTAAATATAGCGACCACCTCTTTCACGCATGTCCATGGTGTGATTCATGATGTGTGTCATACCCGTGATCGCCTGCTTGTCGTGATACTGCGAGCGGCTATATGGAGGGTTGGCAAACGCCGCTCCGCCCAGTTCACCCAGACGTTCAGACCAGTTCTGTGTCAGCGCGTTATCTTCGGCGGTGTACCATGCCGGGCACTTCGCGTTGTCGTCGTCAGCAAACAAGTCCAGAACTAATGGACCAAATAGCGCGTTGATACCCCAGAAAAGCAGATCCGGTGTCCGCCACTGATCGCCAACCTCTTTCAATTCATGGGCTGGTTTGCTGCGCAGTGCTGCCAGCGCCTGGCAATATTTGTTTGTCATCATGAACGAAACCCCGAATTTTCTGGCAGTGAGTAATCAACGGTCTGGTAACTGGCCCGTGCTACTGGTGAATCACCTGTAGGCTGTTTCATGGACACGGAAAGCTTCAGACTTAATTCGTCCCACTTTTCGCGAAGTTTTGAAGGGCTGAGAACGTTTTTGCACCAGAAGGAATCCTGATTAGCTCGTTTGAAGAGTGCGCAAATTTGCTTATGCGTTCTGCCGTCCTGCGCCACCATCAGGCGCACTTCGTTTGCCCAGGATGCCCAATTAGGCTCTTTAGGTCGGACTACTTCACCGTCACTTTCAGCGGCCTGCTCGTACATCGCGATGATTTTTCCCCATAGGTATTCCGCACAAGTCAAATCATCCTGACTGCCCCACTGCCGTTTCGGTACATTCCAGGTCACTGCTTCAGGATGTTTAGCAAGAAACTGTTCAACAGGAGATGAACTTTCAGCGTCCGGTTGCGAAGCTTCCGGACAAGAAGGGTTACTGATCTGTTTGTGGTGATCTGAGTAATGATCTGTATAGAGAATAGGTTCCGCGACTTCGCGGTTAGGGTTCCGCGGTTCTACGTTTTCGGTTCCGTGATTCTGCGGAATGGGTTCCGCGACTTCACGTTTCCCGTTCCGCGATTCTGCGGAATCCAGCGTTACCGGGAATAAAACGTTGATTAGAGCTTCGCCATTGATACGGTAATGCGTCTTTTTAGTGCCGTTTACCTGTCGCTGGGCCTTCTCAACAACCCCTGGTAACCATCGGGTACAAATCTTGTTTACCAGACGCTGCACCTGATCTTCACTCACGCCGCGAATCTCTGCCGCCAGCTCACTGTGTTCTTTGTAAAACCAGCCATCATTCAGGTCTGATTTACCGGACCAGAACACAAGCTGGTTTAGCACAGCACCCAAAGCATGCGCCTGCTGATCGCCGGAGAAATAATCGAGGTACGGGACAGGAATGGTGATGCAATTCCTTTGCCCCGACAGCGATTGAACGATTTCAAATATCTGGCTCATGGTCGTCCGTTATCTCCCTGAACTTTTGCCTGAAATGCTCAAGTGGGCTGAAGCATTCGTGCGGGTAGCCATCACGCAGATAGATAACGCGCTGTGTTTCTGGCTCCCAGCGGATAACACGGACTGGCACTCCGCGGTGGTCTTTGAACCTTCGGTTAAGTTCGCGCACAGGCGTTTTGCCCTCCGGTTGTAGACCCCCACAATTGAAACCGCCCTACTGTGGTTACACGGAACCCATCGGTTTGATAATCTGCGTTCATACCGAAACAACGGAGTACCCGAAACCGGGATCATCCTGAGTTGCGGTAGACGGTTAAAAGCCGTTAAACTGCTCATGCGGATTATTTCTCCATACTCGAAGAGTTGTTCGCCAAGGCGCCCGGAGCTGCACACTCGCGGGCGTCACTCTTTTCAGCGACACAAAAAACTCGATAAAGAAGCGTTACGTGCTCCTGGAACTTCGCGATAACCTGATAGCTGTTTTCCTCAATCTGAGCACGCTCATCTGCGTCAATTACCCCATCAGCCGTGGCTTTACGTACAAAATTCGAATGACGGCCTATCCATTCGATGGACTCCATCAGGCGCTGATTTATATCGGCGTTATCCAGATCATCGACATCTGCCAGCGGTACAAATACGCCCTGAGAATGGCGCGCAACGGCATCAGCGATATGGGTTGAACCAACAGCACGTTGTAAAACCATTGCCCAGCCCAGCGGGAAAATCTGGTCGCCGTCAACACGAAGGCGGTTAAACAATGCGTTCTCTGTCACGCCCAACCATTCCGCCGCCTCGGCATAACCACCAGGTAGATCGGTGATCGTTTTTTTTATCGCCGCCACCAGCCAGGCTGGCTGACGTTCGACTTTCCAAATAGGTTCGTTACCCACGGCTTACTCCTTTTTCCTGTGGTTACTGGTTAGCAGATACGCCTGTAACCTTGTGATATAGGGATGCGTCATACTTAAGTTTCCCATTAGTAATTCTCTCTATTACGAAGGCTTGCTTCTCAGGGATGACCTTTCCCCAACGACATACGGCAGGGTGTGAGATATTCAAAGCAACAGCGGTTTTAGAGATACCGCCAAAATGCTTTACGACTTCGGACTTATACATAGTTCCTCCGGTGTGATGAATGAACCAAAGGTAACAAAAGGTACATTAAATAGCAAACAACAGTTACAAGCAAAGGGTGTAACATTGGTTACATGAAAACAGAGATGAAAGACCGCATCAGATCCAGACGAATCCAGCTGGATATAACCCAATTAGCACTGGCTAAAAAGCTTGGTGTAAGCCGTGTATCGGTTACAAAATGGGAAAACGGCACGACAAAGCCTGATGGTGAGAACCTTCACCAGTTGGCTCAGGCTCTATCAACAACACCAGAGTGGATACTCTATGGAAGCGGTGATGAGGCCATTGACGACACGCGCGTCGTGCCTTTTTTGAAACCCCCTGTAGCTGTACCGATCATATCGGCAGTTCAAGCCGGTTTATGGACGGATAGCTATGCCTGCTCAAGACTTACAGACGTGATTTCCTGGACTCAAACAACTGCAAATGTATCGGATGAAGCGTTTGGGTTAGTAGTCCGCGGTGAGTCGATGACTAACCCGCAAGGACTTCCATCTATACCTGAAGGTTCTATTGTTATAGTCGAGCCCCATTATGGGCAGCTTGATGATCTATATGGGAAAATAGTCGTTGCTATATTGGATGGGACATCAGAAGCAACGGTTAAAAAATTAGTTTGGGATAGCCCCTACTCATACCTAATGCCACTGAATCCGTTATTTAAGCCAATCCAAATTGATGGTAACTGTCGCATTGTCGGAAAAGTTGTACAAATCACTCAAAACATTTAATCCCTTCAAAATTAAGAGCCGAGCATAGCCTCGGCTTTTTTACATTCCCCAAGGTAACATAAAGTACATTACTCGCTTGACCGAAAAGGTAACTAAAGGTACATTTAAATCATCAAACGTAATCATTGGTACGTTTGGTGAAGATAACAAATGCCTTGTATCACTATTCTGGCGGCCCAGTGTTTTCCCTTTTGTCAGGTTACCGCCAGCCTTTTTCAAGGCACAACATGCAAGCGCACTTCTTCACTTATCAGTTATGGGTGACAGGTATGAAACAGACAAAGTGCGCTTGCAGTTGAGTATGGAGAGAGTTCGGCGGTGGCAGCCGCCTTAACGAGGGTAAAACCATGAGTAATGACCGCATGACCGTAGTGCCAGATTTTCTTGGCGAACTGGATGCCGGCGTGTTCATGAACAAAATCGCGGCAGCACTTAATACCACCGCGCTTGGCGTTCTGAACAACGGCAACAAAGGCAAAGTAGTCCTCACATTTGATTTTGAGCGTATGGGTAATTCCGTTGAAGAGAAGCGCGTGAAGATCAAGCACAAGCTGAACTACAGCACCCCAACACCGCGTGGTAAGGCTTCCGAAGAGGACACAACCGAAACCCCGATGTGGGTCAACAAAGGCGGGAAGCTCACCATCCTGCAGGAAGATCAGGGCCAGCTGTTCGGGATCACTGGCGCGGTGGATGGAAAGCTTAAAGCGGCTCAGTGATCCGCAACAACAAACTCACTGATACCACTTTGATCATCAGTTAATAAGGAATTTTTATGTCTCAGTTAGACAGCGGTACATTTCAGCAGGTAAAAGACCTGGTCCTTTCTGGCTACCACCTGAATGATATTCATGGCCTGGCTTGCCCGACCGCATTGCTGCCAGATGGCACTAGCGTTGAAAGCCTTGAGCGCTTTTCTCTGGAGCGTTTCCGCTTCCGTGGTGCAATGATAACAACCAGTATTGACGATTTCGCACGTTATTCTAAAGGTTACGCCAGCGCCAGCGATCCAGCCCGTTGCTTCATTGATGCTGACAACATGACCGCCCGTTCAGTGTTCAACATCGGCACCCTGGATAATCCCGGTCACGCCGATAACGTTGCTTCAATCACCCTGAAGAAAACCGCCCCGTTCCGCGCGTTACTGCAGATCGATGGTCAACGTCTGAAGCAAAAGCAAATCGCTGAATGGCTGGAAGACTTGAGCGATTACCTGCTGGCGTTTGATGCTGATGGCAATACGATGCAGATTTCCCAGGCGGCTCAGGCTGTGCGTCGTATCACTATTCAGCAAGCAACCCAGCAGGACCATGAAACTGGTGATTTCGCTGGTAAAAAATCGCTGATGCAAAGCGTTGAAGCAAGCAGCAAAGACGTAATGCCTGTGGCGTTCGAGTTCAAATGTGTGCCGTATGAAGGTCTGGGCGAACGCCGCTTTAACTTGCGTAACAGCCTGCTGACCAGCGATGAACCCTGCTTTGTTCTGCGCATCGTCCAACTTGAAGCCCAGGAAGAGGAGATCGCCAACGAATTCCGCGATTTGCTGATCAGCAAGTTCGAAGGCGAATCAGTAGAAACTTTCATCGGTAACTTTAAAGCCTAGTTGCTCTGCATTAAATCCCCGGCGCCGCGGGGATTTATTGAAGCGTAATTCCATTAATTATCGCCACCCGGCGAGGGATTCGTGCAACCAAAATCTGCGCGGTGCAGCGCGCCAATATGGAGAAAACCATGAGCTACATTCAGACATTATCCGGCAAAAAATTTAACTACCTGACCGCCACTATCGACGATATCGATGTTGAGGATATCGCGACTGCTCTTTCCAACATCTGTCGATTCGCTGGGCATCTTCCAGAGTTCTACAGCGTGGCCCAGCACTCTGTGCTTGTAAGCCAGATTGTGCCGCCAGAGTTCGCCTTTGAAGCGCTGATGCACGACGCTGCGGAGGCATATTGCCAGGATATTCCTGCCCCGCTCAAAGCCCTGTTACCTGACTACCAACGCATGGAAACTTATGTTGATGGTCTTATCCGCTTTAAATTCGGTATCTCTCTTGAACAAGCTGCTGTCGTGAAATATGCCGATCTAACCATGCTGGCAACCGAGCTCCGCGATCTGGAAATCGACGATGGTCCGAAGTGGGAAATGCTGGCAGGTATTCCCTGCTCTGATCTCGTCCAGGTGATCCCCCTACGTCCTGGACAAGCCTATGGTCTATTCATGAACCGGTTCAATGAACTGACAAATGTAGTGTCATGAACAACATCAAAAGACATGATCTGTGGCAGATATTTTGATTATTCAATCACATAAACTGATACTAAAACGCTACAATGATGCCTGATAGTCAATTATGAATAAATAATTTCATTTTTTCATAGTAATTTAAACACAGAGGGAAAATGGGAAATTTAAGGTTATATGCGGTCCTAAATATAGAACATCCGATGGTTGCGTGGGAGGTTGCGATTGGTAGAATCACGACGATAACAGCAAAGGATGCTAATGGAAATAATTTTCCAACTCCCTCGCTATGGATGTACAACTCAATTATTACAGGAAAAAATCATAATCGTTTCGATGACTTTATATCTGAATATCAAATAGAAATCTTTAGAAATCGTAAACACCCTAAAGCACCATCTCGGTTTAAAGGTGCATTTTTCTTTGAAACCTATGAGGATGCTATATCGGCTTGTAAATACTGGGAGTGGGATTCATATATTGATTACATTAGTGAAATAGAATTCACCTATGATCAGATTGAAAAATATGATTCAAACTGGGTAACAAACAAAATAAGAGCATGCCAACCATCAGAGAGAAATTTTTTTATAGAAAAATATCTTACTCAAAAAATTGAGCCTGCTGGCCCTCTGTGGGAAGTGATAGCAGAAGGCCATGGGGAAGTATTAAATATGGACCTAAGAAGAAAGGCATATGAGCGAATTCTTGAAGAGCAACCGGGCGCAACACCATTACTAGCAATAGCAATGAGCTGTTATGATAGTGACTGTGCTAAATACAGAGAATTATTAAGATCCATACCATATATCTCAAAGCACTCAGGTAAATACCATGGCCAATTCATTATAAACATGAGCCAATTTGAAAGCGAACAAGAAGATATAGCCAATATATGCAAAAAATATATTAACAAATGGAAGAGTTTCCGCATCCCGAAGTTTGGGGAGCCATTAAAGATAACACTACCTGATGATGGGAAAACTTTCTTTTCAATACTTGACTTGCGGAAATATAATTTTGAAATAGACGAGGATATACTTGATAGCGTTATGAATCAAGCAATCAATGACACTATTTAGACACTAAAAATAAATATGCCCGGGTGCAGCCGGGATAATGGAGAAATATATGCTGAGCCTCGATTGTGTTCCCATCTCAACTTATTGCAAAGAGACTGGCGAAACCCCGGATGCCATCAACAAACGAGTGCAACGTGGAGTATGGCGTGAGGGGGTTCAGGTGCTAAAGGTCGACGGCGTTAAGGAAAGATGGATTGATCTTAGTGAGGTTGCAAAATGGGCACGACAGAATCGCCTAAACTCCCGCGCGGCGTAACCATCAGGAAACACCGCAACGGCGAAACCATCAATATTACCTTCACTTATAAAGGGGTGAAATGCCGTGAGCCCCTTTCTAATCTGGACGTAACTCCAAAAAACATCAAATACGCCGAGCGCACCCTCGGCGAGATTCACAACAAGATCGAAAGGGGGACTTTTGTTTATGCGGAATACTTTCCCCGTTCTACCCGGTTAAAAATTTTCGGAAACGCTGCCGCAGGTAAAACAGTGAAGATGTACCTAGACGAGTATCTGGTGATATGCGAAACGAGGAAACTATCCCCTTCAACAATTGGTGGATATAAGAAATGTCGAAGCGCGCTGTCATCACTTCATATTTTTCCCGCAAGTGAGCTGACGCCGGCAGCATTGAAGACATGGATCCAGAGCCAGAAAACGACATTGAAGACTATCCGAAACCAGCTGTCATTCCTGCGTTCTTCTTTGGATGAGGCAGTAACTGATGGAGTGCTTCAGATTAACCCTGTATCACTGGTCACAGCCTCACGTTACCAAAGTGATAAATCAGAAGCAGAAAGTAGTTATGTGGTTGATCCGCTATCACCAGCAGAAGTTGCTGCTTTGCTCTCTGCTGCTGGCAATAAGCAGTGGGAGAATCTTTTCCGGTTCGCGATACAAACAGGGCTGCGTAGTTCCGAATTGTGTGCTCTTCGTTGGCGTGATATCGACTTTATAGGGAAGACTGCACACGTTCAAAATGCCAGTGTAGTTGGCGTCATCAAAGGAACAAAAACAAAAGCCGGTACGAGGAAAGTAGAACTGACTGATGAAGCATTATCGGCTTTAACCAGCCAAAAACCCTTCACTTTCTTGAAGGATGAAACGATTTTTGAAGATCCGAAAACTAATAAACCTTGGGCAAGTGCCGACGCGATTAGAAAAAAAGCATGGGTGCCAACTCTACGGAAAGCAGGCATTCGGTACAGGAACCCATACCAGACTAGGCATACATTCGCCACCAGCCATATCAGTCGCGGTGCTAATCTCTTTTGGTTAGCCGCCCAGATGGGCCATAAAGGACCTGAAATGCTGTTCCGACACTACGGCTCATATTTAAAGGAATATGACGGTAATACTGCCAAAAATATCAAAATAAAAGCCACTTAAGTGGCTTTCTATGTTTAATTATGAGGCTCTCGATTTAAGCATTTCTGCACACTTAACGAAGAGCCTCTCAGTTGTCAAAATCGCGACTTCAGACTGTTTATGGGAGACCGATTGATCAAGGCGATAGTCCGCAATAATTCTCTGGGCTTTAAGTTGCCCCAGAATGAAACTTATACCTTTCAGATACTTAGCTTCATACGCTTCACTTCCCCTTGAAGCGTCTCCTTGCAAATAATCGATTAGCCCCTGATGGCTATCTTTCGGCCCGTTTACCATACATGGCAAGACATGATGGTATGCGCCATAATAGGACCTTGCTATCGCATTTCGATAGCCGATTTCGTCATTACGTTGATGACAATCTTTTGCAAAACCGAGAAAATCTTGGCTATTAACCGACATGCGAAATCCTCCGGGTAATCAGACCAGATTCAGAGATAGCGTTCGCATCAACATGGGCGTCTTTACATTCGAACCAAACAGCAAAATCTTTACGTGCTAAGCAGTCGTGCTCAGCCATTGAAAAAGCAAGCTCAATGTTCATGTCAGCGATTTGTTCAGCATCTGTAGACTTTGTCATAAATACAATCGCATTCACTTTCTCTTCTGAAATGTTATAAAAACGCATTCCAGAAGGGTGAATCTTTTGAGCATCCATGACATCAGATACATTCTTAAAAATAAGCTCATATTCTAAACCAGAAAGATCGGCACGCTGCTTAAAAGATTCAACCTGGGAAACAACTTCATCAAGATTGTTATCCATTTTTTCAGGCTCCTTATCTCCGAACAACTTAGAATAAGACTGAAAATACTTCTCCGCCAGCCCCATCTTTCCCATGAAGATACAGTTTTCATAAGCTTGAAGATAAATAAACGGGGATACAAAGCTTTCAGCAAGCTCAATGCTTGTTTCAAAGCTTTTCTTCAGCGTCCCATAGTCTGACAAGAAGACTAGAAAATTCTTTGCAACAACCTCATTACTACATACCTGCAAGGAACGCTCAAAGAAGCCTATCGCCTCATTCACCTGTCCATGCGCACCATAGACCAACGCAAACAGATAGTCCTCAGAAACCGGGTCTCTAAGGGCTTCAATCTCACGTAACATTCGTCTAAAGCTAAAGTCATCAATCCTCACTTCATCTTGGAGGTATTTAGTTAGCTGCTCGCTAATAACTGATGCTTTTTTTGCTGGCTGCGGCATTAAAAACCTTATCTAACAAATAGTTGGTGATGATTTCGAATCATTTTTTTGTTCTTTATGGTGAATAAGAGTACATGAAGGAGCTACTTCTGGCCACCTTCGAAAACTCTGACTCTGATAATCAGGATCAACAAAATTATTAACAAAACCCAGAAAAACCACCTTTTCATCACAGACATTAGCTTCTGAGGAAAGTTTTGTGCATAACTCTGTGCGTAACATTATTTTTATGCACAATTATCCAGAAAATTTCTTTTAGCAAAAAATGCTATCCTAATCAGAGGCCGAAATCATCACCCGTTAGTTTATACATACATCTATTACCATACTTACTATTTTAAATTCGATGTTTAGGTCAGTGAAAGGACAGGAAAAGAACCGCAAAAGAGCCGCGAGAAAAACCATCAAGATTTAGCTGTTTATATTCAACTAATTACATAACTTCGGACACGGGTTCAACTCCCGCCAGCTCCACCAAATCATGATCCGGATACGTCCGGTGAAGTACAGAAAGCCCGCACGGCACAAGCCCTGCGGGCTTTTTTGTGTCTGTCGTTGTCCGAGAACATCCGGCTAAATCCAGAGAAAATTGGTACACGTTTAGGTACACGTTTAGGTACACGCTATACTGTGGTCCATTAAACGTGTACCAATTATGGAAGGGCTCCAGACATGGCGCGTATCACACGCCCCCTCACTAACAATGAAATCCTTAAAGCCAAACCCCGTGAAAAAGACTTCACCCTTCATGATGGTGATGGCTTGTTCTTGCTCGTCAAAACCACTGGTAAAAAACTCTGGCGCTTCCGTTATCAACGACCTGGAAGCAGCAGCCGCACAAATTTGAGTCTCGGCTCATATCCTGCCCTTACACTCGCAGCAGCTCGTCAGATACGCGACCAGCACTTAACCACGCTTGCGCAAGGTATGGATCCGCAGCAGCAACAAGAGCAGGCATCAGAACAACGTCAGATTGAGTTGGATAGTATTTTCTCAACTGTGGCCGCCAACTGGTTCAAAATGAAGAGCAAAAGTGTCACTGAAGACTACGCTAAAGATATTTGGCGCTCTTTGGATAAGGATGTGTTCCCTGCAATAGGCGCGATTCCTGTTCAGGAGATTAAGGCCAGAACGATAGTTGAAGCGTTGGAACCAATCAAAGCACGAGGTGCATTAGAAACTGTTCGTCGCTTGGTCCAGCGCATTAACGAAATAATGATTTACGCAGTTAACACAGGCCTGATTGATGCTAATCCGGCATCGGGTGTCGGAATGGCATTTGAGAAACCGAAAAAGCAAAACATGCCGACACTTCGACCAGAAGAATTGCCAAAGCTCATGCGCTCTTTGGTGATGTCGAATCTCTCAGTTTCGACCCGCTGTCTAATTGAATGGCAACTCCTGACGCTCGTGCGTCCATCTGAGGCTTCTGGCGCTCTATGGGAAGAGATCGATCTCGATGCCAAACTCTGGACGATTCCAGCCGAAAGGATGAAGGCAAAGCGTGAACACATTGTACCTTTATCGCCTCAGACGTTAGATATTCTGGAAGTGATGAAACCGATTAGTGCTCATCGTGAACATATCTTCCCTAGTAGAAATGATCCAAAGCGGCCGATGAATAGCCAGACTGCTAATGCTGCTTTAAAAAGAATTGGTTATGGTGGTAAATTGGTTGCTCATGGTTTACGCTCAATTGCGAGTACAGCCCTTAATGAACATGGGTTTAACGCTGATGTCGTAGAAGCCGCGCTTGCTCACAGTGACCCAAATGAAGTCAGAAAAGCATATAATCGCTCAACATATCTCGCTAGTCGTATTGATTTAATGAACTGGTGGGGAAATTTTGTTTACTTAAAAGATAAGGGATTATAATGGAATTTAAATTATATGATGAAAAGCCTTCTGAAAAAGATCTCTTTGATGGGCAAAATCATTCAAATTTAGCAGATAAAATATCGTCAATATTATTACAAAAAGATATAAATACAATTGGTTTGGATGGATGTTTGGGTTCGGGAAAATCTACTGTGATAACCCTCATTAAGGAAAAACTAAAAGATAACGATAAAATTACCTTTATTGATTTTGATGTGGAAACTTATCATCATGGCTCAACAAAAAAGGCTCTAATAAATGTTCTTTATGATGGTATAAAACCTAAAGTTAAAGATTATGTTCGACATGCTTTTAGTGACCATAAAGATACTGCACTAGGTAATAAATTCTCTTATAAAAAAGAGCAAAAAAGCTCTATGAGCATGTGGACATTTTCTTTTATTTTCACAAGCATATTATCGTTGCAATGCTTTAGGTATTTCTTATTAGACTTTTCAAAATTAATTAATAATGAGAGCTATAGTGCCATCGCATTAATTATTGAATCTGTAATTGTAGTATCCCCTTTAATATTACTCCTCATATTTCAAATGGTTAGAGATAAAAATAGTTCAATTAATGTTTCTGATATAATTAAAAAAAATAGTCTTGATACCATTACTGAAACAGTACTCATATCTAAAGAGGTTGGTGCATTAGAGTTAAAGAGTGCACTAAACGGATTTTTGAAATGTGTTGATGACCATACATTTATACTAATTATTGATAACCTAGATAGAGTTTCAAAAGAGAAAGTAAAAGAAATTTGGAGCGATATAGAATTAATCACTCACAATTCCAATTCAAAATTAAAAATAATCATCCCATATTCTGCTGAACATTTAGCAAAATCTCTTTCAGATAAAGATGATGAAGGAATGGAGTTTTTATCAAAAAGGTTACCTGTCAGCTTTAGAGTCTCTCCAATAATATCAACTGGCTGGCGAAATGCTTTTGATTATTTCTGGACTGAAACCTTTAATGATAAATACATTAATCACTCAAAAGAAATATCTCAATTAATAGAAGCGTGGCTTCCTAAAAACTATCTACAAGTTACACCTAGATTACTAAAAAGGCTAATCAACGATATTAATTTGAGTATCTATACTACTCCCAAAGTGGTTTCTCCAATTGCGGCTTCATTTTATATCCTATCATGTAGATATAATAACAATCCATTTGTTTGGGCTACATTAAACTATAACATAGAAAATACAAAGGAATTTCTTCAGATACATGGTATTTCTGAAGAGTATTACAATAAGTATATGTTAAGTTACCCTCAACTTCAGAGACTCAATGGCAATAATAAAGATATATGGATAGAAGATATCCTTTGCCTTCACTTTCAAACTAACGAGCATTTAGCAAAAAGCGAATTAATAACGGAACCATTGTTAACTGCAATAGAGCATAGTAATTCAAAAGACTTTTTCAAATTAACAGACATCTATGGTTTTAATTCATTATGGAAATCTGTACTTGACAAGACAGATCCGATTAAATGGATATTGATCCTTTCAGAGGTTGATGATGTCCATTTAGAAATAACGAAAACAATTATTAATGATGTCATCATGGCACTAAACACAAAAGATATAAACATCGAGAAAAATAATCTTGATATTTCTTTAATTCAATCCATTGAAAAACTCAGGCATAAACAAATTGATTATCAAGGTTCATACTTTGACCATATCAGAGATTATCTTTCAAGCTCAATCCTAAAACTCAATAAGATTTATTCAGATGACAATGCTAATGAAGAAATAAAAAACAAATGTGAGAACATAATAAAAATAGCCAATTCTTTTTGTGCTATTGACGATAAAGATAATTTATCAACAATTCTACCAAATCAAGATAATATATCTGGTATTTTTTTCGCCTCAGCTCTTTATCATCATATAAATGAGTATAAAAACTTAAATATCAGTGAAATTAATCTAAATGAATCTGAGCTTATTAAATCAATACAACACCTTTCTAGATTTAGCGTAGATTTCGATTTATTTAACAATTTCTTCATAGAAAAAATAAAATTAAACACGGAGGAGTTAACAGAAAAAATAAAACAAAAGGCGTTTAGTGCTGCGGAAGAAATCGCTATGCTTATAGAAAAATCAAATCAGCACTACTCATTAGAACAAGCAAATTTACTAGTTTTATCATCAAGATGGCACGAAGAAGACTGTTCCGAACTATGTAATGCTTCGGCATTAACAAATATAAAAGAAGAACATCCATTAAACTTTATATCATTAGCCCTACTGAACTCAATTGACACCAAGAGCAATGATATAACAGAAGTAATCAGCACTATTAATGTAGATGAGCTATTATTATCATCTGATGAATTTCACAATATAGTAGAGCAACACTTATTGTTTAGTTTTTCATTTGACAACATTGTATTAGCACTTAATGACACAGAGATAACCGACTACATAGTAAACCCAATCAAGGCTTTACTTGCTAAAGGAAATATAGCCAGACTTAATATAGCTGAGTTCATCAAAAAGCAATACCCAATATTATGTTCTCATTATAATCCTGACTTTACGCTTTCTTTTTTTAGCGACTGGGATGAACCATGTTCAGAAAAAATTAATAGCTTTATCAAAAATGATATTGAAACTATTGACTCATTATTTCTGCAAAATACTCTTGATTCGGATAAACTCCCATTAACTAAAAAAGCAATAATAAATGCTGCCAAAAAGAAAGCATCTGAAAACAAAGAATTATCAACCTTTTTTGTTAAAATCGATAAAAACCTCAGAGCTATTTTTAGATACTGTGATACAAACGCCATCTCTCTTATAAAGTCTAGCAATGGTGCAATAGCTAAATGGTATGCAGACAACCCAATTAATAACACACCTCAAAACAATCACACCAGGCTAATTTTCAATATACTATCTGATATAGATAAAAAAGCCACGTTAGATAGTCTAATTGACTTGATTTACCAAAGAGATTTTGATGTAAAAAAACAAATACTATTAATTGAGAATTTCGGCGATATTATTATATTGAACGATCAAAACAAACAATTAGTAAATAGAACTATAATAAGGCTGTTCCCTCACGCACCGGAATCAGCGTCTCTTTCTGAATGGTTAGACAGTCAAAAATTTAACTTTTCCCGATGGAAGAACGATGATAAGGAGCTAGTTCAGCAAATAATACTCGCTAACCCTGATAAATTTCCTAAAAATTCGGAGAAATTAGTAAAATCAAGAAAAAAACAAATTCCAGAGTGAGCGCGCAATGCTCTCCCCGCCACGCCTGCCCGCTTCATGGGGCGTTTTTAATGCAGGTGCATGAAGGGGCTCAGGCCGCGCCAGTGCTGGTGCGGCGGGGTGTGGAAAATTCAGGTTTTTGCATGCAAAGCCATGCAGCGTAGGCATGCATGGCTATTTTTATTAAAAAGACGGGTATTTTCGGGGTGTTTTATGCTGATTTTTTGCGGGGCTTAGCGGCCTGTCGACGCATGAAAATCTGACTCTGTTCAGGCGTATATTTTGACCGGTTGTCGTCTCTTGATGTTCTGTCAGGCCGGAAACCGTTGTTTGTCAGAATGTCGCGATCTTCCTCTGCGTAATCAATATTTCCTCCGCGGGTTACATGAACGGACAACGCTTCGCGAACACTGGCGGCCGCCCGGTCGAGAGCCCGTTTTCTGACGATGTCAGGTTGTTCGCTGAGATGCATTAATTCTGGTGCCAGTGCGGCGGCTATCCGTCTGCCTGACCAGGAAAAATGGAGCGGTGACGGCGCAGGGCTTAAGGCCATCACCGGCGGCGATGCGGTCTCGGTTGACCCGAAATACCAGAACCCGTACTCAACACACATTCCGGCGGTGATTCTGGCCGTGAACAACAACCCGATGCGCTTCACCGACCGCAGCGGCGGTGTGTCACGTCGCCGGGTGATTATTCACTTCCCGGAGCAGATTGCGCCGGAGGAACGCGACCCGCAGCTCAGGGATAAAATTGCGCTCGAGCTGGCCGTCATTGTGCGCCAGCTTATGCAGAAATTCAGCGACCCGATGACCGCGCGCGCACTGCTCCAGTCGCAGCAGAATTCCGACGAGGCGCTCAGCATTAAGCGCGATGCTGACCCGACATTTGATTTTTGCGGCTATCTGGAAATGCTCCCGCAGACCAACGGGATGTTTATGGGGAATGCCAGCATCATCCCGCGTAATTACCGTAAATATCTCTATCACGCGTATCTGGCCTATATGGAGGCTAACGGGTACAGGAACGCGCTCAGCCTGAAAATGTTCGGGCTGGGGCTACCTATGATGCTGAAAGAGTACGGCCTGAATTATGAAAAGCGGCACACAAAGCGGGGGATACAAACCAATCTGTCGCTGAAAGAGGAAAGCTACGGGGACTGGCTGCCGAAGTGCGACGACCCCGCAGCAACATAACCTCACTCAGACCGGCAACAGCCGGTCTTTTCCTTTCTGGCCATTGCCGCAAGGTGAACAATCCACTGTTCACCCTTCACCGTATCTTCACCCTGTATCACCATGAAATTATTAATAAAAAACCAGAGGTGAACAGTGTGAACAGTAAAACCTAAAAAAACTTTTTATCCCCCCACCACATCGCCTGACCGGGCAGATCCAGAACGAGCAAAAATCACAAAGGGGAAGAGTCGACTTTTCACTCCTCACCAACTCACCACCGCTTAACCACATGATATAAAATAGAAAATCATCGAAGTTAACAGTATAAACAGTTAGATTAAAAAAATACTAACGCATCTTATGGCGATAGGTAACACTATCGCCATAAGAAAAAGCACATTACATGAAGAACAAAGAAGGAAGGCATATAAATGGATAAAACTGATTACATCCTACGTTCACTTACGAAAACCTCAAAAAAACGATGGGAACATTATGCAGTAACTCGCATTTATCATCTTTTAAATGATCCCGACATTGAATTTGTCTGCCAGCAATGTGTCAGAAAAGAAAATGGAAAAATCTATTTGGCAGATTTATTTTTCCCACAACTGGAACTTTATCTTGAAATTGATGAAGGGCATCACAACAGTGAGCAATCACAAATAGATGATGCGAAACGTCGTATGGATATTACTGAAGTTACAGGATTTTTAGAGAAAAGAATTCCCGCCAGCGAAATAAGTCTTGAAATTTTCGATCGTTATATCAATGAATTTATTGAGTTGATACGCAATCGTAAAAATAGAATGATTAAAGATAAAAAATTCAAAGAATGGGATTATGATAATAAATATACAGCTCGTCCTCATCTTAAGGCAGGAAGGATATCTGTAGGTCCAGATGCCGTCTTCAGATACCACCGGGATGCTTTGAACTGTTTCGGTTACAACAAAGGACATCATCAGTCTGGCGGTTGGAGCATTCCTTCTCACATAAGTGAAGCAATGGGTCTATCAGGAAAATGCATGGTTTGGTTTCCAAAACTATATGGAAATTCAGATTGGGGAAATGAATTGACTGATGATGGTAACAAAATCATAGAGCGGAATATAAAAGATGATGAGGGATACACAGAACGCTGGGATAAACGAATTGTTATGGCACATTCTCGTGATGAGTTGAACAGGACACTGTACCGATTTCTTGGGGTGTTTGAAGCTATCCCTGGTCACCATACTGGCAACATACTAGAGTTTCATCGTGTAAGTACATCGGTCAATGTATACCCTCCTAATGATGCTGCCCCATGATTAACAGCATATTTAGTTCCCTGTTTATACGAGATACAACGCTGCTACAGTGAGAAAATTGGTACACGTTTAGGTACACAACTGAAAGTTGAATACGAAAAAACCCCTTACTTTTAATAGGTTGGGAAATTTATTCAGACTCCGACAGCCCGGCGAAAAGCCCTCAGCGCAAGCTGAGGGCTTTTTTGTGTCTATTGCCCCGTCCTGAAAGTGTTGACACGTTCCAGACTTAGATCCGGAGAACATGATAATAGCTGAATACGAACAAGCAGACTCATTTCCTGATAACTCTTTTTATTTAACAGTGAAAGACCATGGTTAAATAATATCCCTACAGGCTTAAAATCATCACGATAAAAAGAAACGTATTTTTTAAATACATTCGTCATTTAAACGTTCGACATCGTTAGCCAGCCCACAACGCCGCATAGTGTAAAAATATCCAGTTAACTTCTCCATGAACAACTCTTGAATTTTCCGACTAAATACATATATTACGCATCCCGTTCAGTACATGAAATAACCTTTGATTTTTTTAATTGATATTGGAGTTACAAATGTCAAATAAGAAAATTTCGCGGAGCAATGGGGCAACAGGCCCCGTTAATAAGGTTGTCGCATGGTCAACAATCGCTTTGCAGGCTCTGTATCCTGCCCTTCTTAGCTTCACGCCAACCATCAGCCATGCGTCAGCCGTTAAGGCATGGCAGGCCACCGCAGAACAGCAAGAACTGCGCGGTCTGTCTTCTCTCGCCGCGCAGGCTGGCAGAAGTATTGAAAACGGCCATGCGGGCAGTTTTGCTGCCAATACCGTCTCAGCACAGGCAACGAAGGAGGTGGTAGAGTGGCTACAGAAGTACGGTAATGCGCGTATTCAACTCAACGTCGATGACGCTTTCTCGTTGAAAGATTCGGCGTTCGATTTCCTTTATCCGTGGATTGATACAAAGCAGCATGTTTTATTTAGCCAGACATCGCTTCACCGTACCGATGACAGAACCCAAACTAATATCGGCATGGGTTATCGCTATTTCACGGCGGATAATTCAATGCTGGGCGCAAACTTATTTTATGACTACGATTTAAGTCGTCATCACGCACGTATGGGTGCAGGCGTTGAGTATTGGCGAGATTATTTACGCGCAGGCGTAAATGCTTATTTAAGATTATCAAAATGGAAGGATTCCCACGATCTGGATGATTATCAGGAACGTCCGGCAGATGGCTGGGATATCTATACCCAAGGTTGGTTGCCATCGTATCCGCAACTGGGCGCATCGCTTAAATATGAAAAGTATTACGGCAAGAATGTCGGCCTCTTTGGCAGCGATCATCTTCAGGAAAATCCGTACGCCTTTACAGGCGGGATCAGCTATACGCCGGTTCCGCTAGTTACGCTTTCCGCTGAACACAAGCAGGGGCAGAGCAATACTCATGATTCACGCTTCGGCATAGAGATTAACTATCGCCCCGGCATCCCGCTGGCGAAGCAGTTGGACAGCGACAATGTTGCGTTAATGCGCGAAGTTCAGCACGGACGCTACGATTTTGTCGAACGAAATAACAATATTGTTCTGGAATACCGCAAAAAATCGGTTCTGAAAATCCGCCTGCCTGAAAGCGTGCAGGGGGAAGGTGGCGCCGTTATTCCGGTGACTATTTCACTGGATAAATCCCACTGGGGCATTCAGTCGGTAGAGTGGAACGATAGCGCATTTACCGCCGCTGGCGGAAGCATTTCCGGTAGCGGCACATCATGGCAACTGACGTTACCCGCTTATACACCAGGCGGCACTAATCATTGGCAAATCGGTGCAACGGCGCGAGATGTTAAAGGAAATGTCTCTAACTATGCGGTGATGAACGTGACGGTGACGGGGAGTTCAGCCTCTGTCGGCACAATGGATTTTACATTGAACGGCGAGCAGCAACCGATCATCGCGGCTGACGGGAAGTCACAGCATCCGGTTACGTTGGTGCTTAAAGATACCAATGGTAATCCGTTAACAGGGCTTGCACATGACATTGAGTTGTCTTTAGCGTTTACACCTGACGCACAGAGAAATCGTGAGCGTTCAGCACAGGCTCCAAAACTTGGTGAAGTGCAGGAAACCCGCTCCGGGGTGTATACCGCCACGCTGACGCCGGGTTTAACGGCGGGGACGGCACGCATCACCGCTAAAGTCCTGGGTAAAACAGAAACCCTGACGGTGACACTAAAAGCGGTTTCCGCCGAGGCGGCAAAATCGACATTCACGGTAATGCCCATGGAGCAGGTCGTTGGACACCCGATTAGCCTGGCGTTAGAAGCAAAAGATAAAGACGGGAATGCCATCACCGGCGACGACAGCTTACGTTTTTATGCAGTTTCAGCCAGCGGCGAGGTCCGTTTTACTGCCGTAGAAGAGAAAGACGGCGTGTACAGCGCTAAGGCAACATCTGAACTGGCTCAGGCGACACGCATTGGTGTGACGTCACAAAAACATGATTTCTCCGGGCTGGAAAAACAAGCCAACTGGATTGCCGACAAAACGCAGCCGGTGGTGCAGGCTTTTAACCTGACCAGGGACAATGCGCTGGCGGATGGCAAACAGAGTAATGTCGCGGTCGTTACCCTGACCGACCGTTATGGGAACCCGCTGTCCGGATACACGGTCACCCTGGCGTTACCGCCACAGGTTAAGATCGCGAATGGGGAGAACGTTGTGAAGACCGATGCCAAAGGTGAAGCAAGATTCTCACTGACCAGTTCAACTCCGGGAACTTATGATATTACACTAAGCGCGGGGAACATCAGCTCATCGCTAAGCGTAACATTTGCCTCTGCAATGGAGGGGGCAACATTGTCTCTGACGGCCAAAGACAATGGCGCAATCACCAATATTGCAGCAAACGGTCGCGATGGTGCCACGCTTGAAATCATGCTCAACAATACCGCCGCGTCGGTTGAAGGACAGAAAGTGGAGCTTATCGTAACGCCACAAGGGCTCGTGTACCCGGAGAAAATCACCACCAATAAAGACGGTTACGCGACGGTAACGTTAACTACGGTTAAGGCAGGTCATTACACCGTTAATGCCAGGGTTACAGATGGGCAGCACAGCGTTGAGTCCTCAAGCGTTGACCTGGAATTCGTACCTGATATTAACAGCGCAGTGCTGAATTTGACCGCACCGTCTGAGAGCATTGTGGCAAACGCATCAGCGGCACATGAAATTCAGGTACAGGTTGTCGACGGTGAAAACAACCCATTTAGTGGTGACGTGCACCTGACCAGTTCCCCTACCAGTGGATTAAAACTGGGCCAGTCCGAACTGACATTGGATGAGAAAGGAATGGCATCAACAACCTTTATTGCCGCAGAAGCCGGGCACTATCAATTGCAGGCAACCTTCATCAAAGAGGGTAAACGCGTTACGGCGAGTAAGGCGATTGAGGTGGTATCGGATCTGCAAAATGCCGCGTTGACGATCGAACCGTCAACGACATCCGCCGTAGTCAGTGATGTGGATAACGTGGCGTTTACCCTGCATCTGACCGATACATCAGGGAACAGCGTCAGCAACCGTAAGCTGAAAATTACGGCTACAGGCCCATCGCCACGCGATCCTCTGGTGATTGACAATACGCTTGTCACCACCAATGGTTCCGGTACTGCGACTGTAAATGTCCACGGTAATAAGGCGGGTCGTTACACGCTGACCGCCACATTGGCTGAACACGGTAGCAATGTCTCGGCAAATGCTTCGCTAACGCTGAATGCCGATGCCCAGAATCCAGTACTCACTCTGGAGCAGGATCCTGGCTATGCCGTTGCCAACCTTGAGCCGGTAGGCTTTATGGCCCGGTTGCAGGATAAATTCGGTAACCCGTTAAACGGCAGTGTCGAATTTAGCGCAGGCAGCAAAGCCAAACCCGGCAGCGGAACCTTTACGATGACGCCGGATAAAACCAACTTTAAGTTAGGGAATGCTTACTCTGAACTGAGAACGGATACGGCCGGTGTAAGTTGGGTGAGAGCGAAGGCGACGACGGGAGATAAAACATTGGAAAAAGTACTCACCGTCTGGGTAGTTGAGAACCATCAACCAAATTCCTGATCGGGATATAAACAAAAGATAGCCGGGGTGTTCTCGAGAGCACCCCGGCTACTGCCATAACCTCAAATATATCGACACTTGGATTATTCTCATGGCCAGGCGAGCGATGAGAATAATGAGCACTTAAATAGCGCCAACCGTCATCCCATTCCTTCCCCTTTTACTCATCAAAAGGAGGGAAAAAAACGACTCACTTTTAACAAAGCCATTCATGACCTTACTTATCAACCGGATAATCCCTGTTAATCCACGCATGTTCATCTTCCCAGGTAAACATCCATTTGCGAACCGGGCCGGCCATCACGTTAAGGTAGTAACTGTCATATCCCGCCAGGGTTGCCACCGGGTGATACCCTTTCGGCACCATCACCACGTCGCGGTTATAGACTGCCATACACTCGTCAAGCGACCGGTCGTCGGTGTACACCCGTTGCATACAGAATCCCTGCGGCGGGTTGAGGCGATGGTAGTAAGTCTCCTCCAGATAGGTTTCCTGCGGGGGATTATCGGTGTCATGCTTATGGCTTGGGTAAGAACTGGTACGACCTTCGTTGGTCCACACCTCCACCACCAGCAGGCTATCTGCGGGTTTATCTTCCGGTAAGATGTTGTGCACGTAGCGCTGGTTGTGGCCTTTGCCGCGCGCTTCCCCGTCGATATCCTTAGGTGCGATCAACCGCGTTGGGTGCGTGCCTTTCCCCGGCGCAGCGCAGACTGCCAGCTCCAGTCTGGTCACCGCCTGAACCTGTATGGTTTCACCAGCAGTGACATAAACCGCCCACGGTTTGATGCGTTCAAACGGGCTCATCCGCTCACCGATATCCGTAAAAGTTGCGCCCGGCGTGGTGATGGTCGCGCGTCCGGCGACCAGTACCAGGCAGCGTTCTTCGCTGACGGCGGGCAGCGTAAGCTGCTGCCCTTCCTCCAGTTCATACGCTCTAAAGCCAACATATCCCCAACCGGCGCTTTCCGGCGTCACTGACTGCGTACACCCTTGCGCGTTCGGCTGCTGCCAGCGTGATAATAAACGTGACATATCACCTCCTCAGATAAGCCCGGCATCCCGCGCCAGACGGCTAAGGTTGTTATAGCCCAGACGCGCATACGTCAGCGGATGCGCGATGGCTGGATCCTGCTCCGCCTCCACCACCAGCCACCCCTGATACTGGTTCGCCTTCAGCAATGCCATGATTGGCGGATAGTCAACGCAGCCATCTCCCGGCACGGTAAAGACGCCGCTCAGCACCGCATCGAGGAAGCTGGTTTTGCGGTTTTTGACATCCGCCAGCACGTCGGCACGTACGTCTTTGCAGTGAACATGGTTGATACGTGATGCCCAGCGCTGCGCCACAGCCAACGGATCGGCACCCGCAAAGGTCAAATGCCCGGTGTCGAGCAACAAGCCAACTTCATCACCGGTATTCGTCATCAGATTATCCACATCTTCAGCAGATTCAATCACCGTTCCCATGTGGTGGTGATAGGCAATCTGTACTCCCTGCTGTTGGGTGTAGCGCGCAAACTCGGTGAGCTTTTCACCGTACTCTTGCCAGCGCTCTTGCGGGAAGCGCGGACGCAGATGTACCGGCGTCTGCTGCTCGCCGTGAATGCAGCCACTGACTTCGGCAAAGACCAGCACCTTCGCTCCCAGTTCGCGCAGTAACGTCAGGTGCGATTGCACAGCGGCAATCTCCTCCTCCACGCTGCGTTCCAGCAGACGTCCGGAGTACCAGCCGGAAACCAGTTGCAGGTCGTGGCGCTGCAAAATGGGGCCGAGCAGTCGCGCCTCACGCGGGAATTTGTTGCCCAGTTCGAAACCAGCAAATCCAGCCTCTTTGCCCTCGCTCAGACACGTATCAAGCGACGTCTCAGCGCCCAGTGAAGGAAGATCGTCATTCGTCCATGTCAGTGGATTAATACCTAATTGTACCGTCATCATCTTCTCCTGAATTATGCTTGTCCGCGCTCGCGCCACCAGGCGATAAGCTGCAGGTAGTTATCTTTAATGCGCGTCACCAGCTGCGCATCGTCAATATCGTGTTTCAACCACGCGCGGGAAGCGTCGCCGAACAGCGTGCGTCCCACGGCAAATCCTTTCACCACCCCATGACCCGCAGCCGCTTTAAAATCAGCACGCAGTTGCTCTGCCGGAGCGTCCAGACCCAGGATCACCACGCCACGGCAGTGCGGATCGCGCCGTTCGATAATGTCACTCAACGCCGTCCAGCCAGCAGAAGTCAGCGGTGGGAGTTTCCACCAGTCGGGGTAGATCCCTAAGTTGTAGAAACGGGAAATGGCGCGCAAATACAGTTCATCACTGCGCGGCATACTGGCCGGTAAAATCACCTCCAGCAGCAGCTCATGACCGGACTGGCAACAGGCGCGGTACACCTCAGCGATTTTCTGTTCTTGTTCCAGACGCAACGCGTGGGCATCTTCCGGATGGAAAAAGACCAGACACTTCACCACATGTTCCTGCGGCCAACTGATGAGCTGCGAGCCTATATTGCCGTGTTCCATCTCCAGCGGGCGCGACCCCGGCAGTTCGATAGGGCGACCTATCCACCAGCCCTCTCCGGTTATCGCATTCAGCGCATCCTGACCAAACGTACCATCGCACAGCAGCCCGGCCTTGCCCTCCAGCCCGGCGCTGTTGGCCGCTTCACGGCTGGCCTGCAAAATAAGCTGTTTCAATGCAGGAATACGCTTCAAAGACGCGCCGCACTGCAACGCCATCTCTTCCAGTTGGCTACGGTGATCGAAGGCCATCACGCACAGTTCCGGCCATGTGCGGCGGCGAGTCGTCACGCGATGTAAATGGTTGAGATGCGGATCGAGATCCGGACGTGGAACCTCTGCAGCGCGGGAAAGATAATCATCAAGCTCAACTTTGCTCGGCATCGCCGGCGCACAGCCGTGACGTGATACCACCAGTGCGCCGCAGGCATTTGCATAGCGGCACGCCTGTTCCCACCCTTCATCGTTAAGATAGCCGCGCAGCAGGCCGGACATAAACGCATCCCCCGCCCCCAGCACGTTCAGCACCTCTACGCGTACGCCGGTGACCGTCAGGCCATCGTCCAGCCGGGCCGGGATCGCGTCGGTATACACCGAACTGCCAAGCGCACCGCGCTTGCAGACCAGCGTCGCGTGACTCACGCCGCGAACCTGCGACAGCGCCTGCAGCGTATCGGTACTGCCGCCCGCGATATGAAACTCCTCCTCGGTGCCGACAATTACATCAAAAAGATGCAGCACCTCCTGCAACTGGCGGGTGACCTGATCAGCGGCGATAAAACGTGTTTCGCCGTCGCCTAAGGAAGTAAGTCCCCACAGCACCGGGCGATAATCGATATCCAGCGCCGTACGCACGCCGTGACGCCGGGCGTAAGTGAGCGCCGTCAACACCGCCTCGCGGGTTTGCGGATGAGAAAGATGCGTCCCGGTGATGGCAAGACAACGAGCAGAAGCGATGTACTGTTCATCAACATCGCTGGCGGTAATCGCCATATCCGCGCAGTTATCACGGTAAAAAATCAGTGGGAAGGTGTCCCGGTCTTTAATGCCGAGTAGCACCAGCGCCGTCAGGCGGTCTTTATCAGTGATCAGATGGCTGGTATCGCAGCCTACCTGGTTTAATTCTTCACGCAGGAAACGGCCCATATGTTCGTCGCCAACCCGCGCCAGCATTGAAGAACGCAGTCCCTGGCGTGCCGTGCCGTAAGCCACGTTGCCGGACGAACCACCAAGATATTTGGCAAAGCTCGACACATCTTCCAGGCGCGCGCCAATTTGCTGACTGTAGAGGTCAACCGCCACGCGGCCCATGCATATCACATCAAACTGCTTTTCCACGTTGATACCTCTTCAGACAATGTCGTTCACGTTCAGCCAGCGGCCTTCCTGGTGCGAGAGTGCGATAGCGTCAAGCACGCGCGACACCTTCCAGCCCTCTTCAAAGTCCGGCCACATCGGTGCATCGGCGGCAATGCCGTCCACCAGGTCGCGTACTTCCACAGTTTTCTGGTCGTTAAAGCCGATACCATGCCCGGCTCCCATGCAAAACGCGCCGTAGTCCGGGTGCGCCGGGCCAACCAGTAAAGTGCGAAACCCCTGGCGGTTGACCGGATCGTCATGCAGATAGAGCTTCAGCTCTGCCATGCGTTCTTGGGTAAAACTGATGGTTCCTTTGGTCCCGGTAATCACATACGACAACCCCATCTTGCGGCCACAGGCAACGCGCGAGGTTTCAATCACCCCTTGCGCACCGCCTGCAAAGCGCACCATCGCGTGGGCCTGATCTTCGTTCTCTACCGTCACCATTTGCGAGGAACCGACCTGCGCCGGACGCTGTGGCACCACGATCTTCAGGTCGCCGCAGACCTGCTTAATATCCCCAACCAGGTACTGCGCCATATTGACGATATGCGCCGCCAGATCGCCAAGCGCACCAAGTCCGGCGGTCTCTTTAAAACAATGCCAGTGGATCGGCGCAAGCGGATCGGCCATGTAGTCTTCGTTGTGGGTGCCGTAGAAATGGATCACCTCACCAATTTCTCCGCGCTCAATGATCTCTTTCGCCAGCTGCGCCGTTGGGTTCTTCATATAGTTGAACCCCACCAGCGTTTTCACTCCTGCCCGCTGTGCAGCTTCAACCATTTCACGTGCGTCGTGGGCGTTCAGCGCCAACGGCTTTTCTGAATACACATGCTTGCCATGGCGAATCGCTTCCAGCGCCATCTCTTTGTGCAGATGATTAGGAGAACAGATATCCACGACATCAATGGCCGGGTCAGCCACCAGCGCACGCCAGTCTCCGGTTGAGCGATTGAAGCCAAACGCCTGCGCCCGCTCGGCGGCCAGCTCTGGAGAGACTTCCGCCACCATTTCGCGCACCAGCTTGCCGCGCAGGTTAAACACCGTCGGGGCCTGGGCATAGGCGATGGCATGCGCCTTGCCGATATACCCGGTGCCAATCAATCCAATACGAACTTCTTTCATCATGATCCTCACAATGCGCCGCGACGGCTCTTGGCGTAGGTATCGAACGCCACCGCCAGAACGATAATTAAGCCGGTAATAATTTGTTGGTAGTAAGCCGAGACGTTCATCAGCACCAGACCGTTAATCAGGATGCCCATGATGATCGAGCCGATAATGGTGCCGCCAATACGCCCGTAGCCGCCCATCAGTGAGGTACCACCAATGACCACCGAGGCAATGACGCGTAGCTCAAAAGAGATCCCGGCGACTGCTTCTGCACTGCCCAACCGCGCGCTGAGAATGAAGCCCGCCAGCCCTGCCAGACAGCCAATTAACACGTAGACGCTCACCAGCACGCGCTTCACGTTAACCCCTGCCAGACGCGCCGCCTCCGGGTTGCCGCCGATGGCGTACACGAAGCGCCCCCAGCGGGTTTTATGCAGCGCCAGATAACCGCCTACCGCCACCAGCGCGAATATCCAGATTGGAATGGAGATACCGAGCAGTTCGCCACGTCCCCACCAGCGGTATCCCGCGTCGAAACCGGCAATTGGCGCGCCGTCGTTAATCACCAGCGTCAGGCCGCGCCAGATAGTCATCCCGCCGAGGGTGACGATAAACGGCGGCAGACGCAGGCGGGTCACGCCGAGGCCATGCAGAAAACCAATCGCGGTGCCCATCGCCATACAGATACCAAGGCCAATCAGCCAGCTCATGCCGCCCCAGGCGTTCGGGTCGACGGTGGTGAAGTTGTCCCCTTTAATCACATACGCCGCGGTCATGGCGCACACTGCCAGAATAGAACCTACGGAGAGGTCGATCCCGGCGGTCAGAATGACAAACGTCATACCGACGGCCATGATCCCGTAGATGGAGACTTCGGTCAGAATGTTGAAAATATTGCGTTCAGAAAGAAAATTGCTGTTCTGCAACTGAAAGAAAATCAGCAGCAGGATCATGAAAATCAGTACCCCAAAGCGCTCAAAAAAGGCAATGGGATCAAGACGTCCGCCGCGTTTGGCTGGAACCTGCGTTTTAGAAATAATCTGCGTCATGAATCACTCCGTTATGCCGCATTCAGGGCGTTGTGGTTGATGGCCATCATCGTCATTAGCCGCTCTTCGTTGGCGTCGTCGCCGTGGATCTCGCCGGTCACCCGGCCTTCACTTAGCGTGATGATCCGATCGGAAACTGCCATGACTTCCGGCAGATCGGAGGAGATCACGATCACCGCTACGCCCTTTTTCGCCATATCAAACAGCACCTGATGGACTTCTGATTTGGTGCCAACATCGATGCCGCGCGTTGGTTCATCCACGATCAACACTCGCGGATTAAGCGCCATGCAGCGCGCGAGGATCACTTTTTGCTGGTTCCCACCGGAGAGCTTGCGCACCTCTTGCGCGCTGTTGACCATTTTGATCTGCAGCGCCTGGCGGTATGACTCGATCAGGGCATCCTCTTTGCGGGTATTCACGAACCAGCGCCAGTGCAGTAGTGACGAGAGGCTGGAGAGCGACAGGTTGTCGCGGATCGACAGCCCAAGCACCGCGCCCTCTTTTTTACGATCTTCCGGTACCAGCGCCAGCCCCTGATCCAGCGCAAACAGCGGATCGCGCGGCTGATATGGCACGCCATCAAGTTCAAAGCTGCCGGAAGTAAAACTGTCGGCGCCAAACAGGCAGCGGGCCACTTCGGTGCGCCCGGCACCCACCAGTCCGGCAATGCCTAACACTTCGCCAGCATGCACGTGGAAGCTAATGTCGTGCAGCGCGATACCATGCGGATCCAGCGGCGGTTTTTCGCGGCTAAGCCCCTTCACCGCCAGACGCACAGGTTTATCTTCATGGTGAGTTTCGCTGGCCGGACGGCGATTAAAGGCCACATCGCGCCCCACCATCAGGCGGATCAGCTGTTCTACGGTGGTCTGTGCAACTGCGCCATTCCCGGTGAATCGTCCATCCTGGAAAACGGTGAACTGGTCGCAGAGTTGAAAAACTTCATGCAGGCGATGGGTGACGTAGATAATGCTCACGCCACGCCCTTTAAGTTCCCGCACCACACGATGCAGGCTTTCTACTTCGCTGTCGCTCAGCGCGGCGGAAGGTTCATCCATAATGATCAGCTTTGCGTTCAGCGTCAGCGCCCGCGCAATTTCCACCATTTGCTGCTGCGCCACGCTCAGCCGGGCCACGGCCGTGGTTGGCGCAACGTTCAGTTGCAGGTAATCCAGAATCACCTGCGCTTCCTGATTTACCGCCTTTTCGTCAACAATCAGATTGCGTTTACGCGGTTCGCGTCCGAGAAACATATTCTCGGCGACGGTCATATTGGGCAGCAGATTAAATTCCTGATAAATCGTGATAATGCCCTTGTTCTGCCGCTCAACCGGAGAGTCTTCTACCGGCAATGTTTCGCCGTTGAACCAAATATCCCCGCGTGTTTGCGGCTGTGCGCCCGCCAGCGCTTTCAGCAGGGTCGATTTTCCGGCACCGTTCTCACCTAACAGCGCATGAATTTCGCCTGCTCCGACGGTCAGCTGTGCGCTGCTCAGCGCCCAAACGCCGGAAAAGCTTTTCGCCAGGTCGGTCACTTTCAGTAAGGGTTGCGACATCGGTCTGCTCCTCCTCATAGAGAGCCGCCACTTGCGCGGCGGCTGCGGACATATCAGTTACCGGCCTCACTAATACGCTCGGCCTGCTGCAGGTTCTCTTTGGTGATAAGCGTTGGCGGGTAGTCAGCCCCGGTGATCGCAGTCTTCTCACGGACGTTATTCACCAACTGGCTCATGGCCGTTTTCACCGCAAAGCCAGGACGCTGATCCGCCGTCACTGCCAGCCAGCCGTCGCGCACACGCGCCAGTGCTTCCGGCACGGCATCGAAGCCCGTGACCAGAACTTCACCCGGTTTCAGTCCTTGTCCCTGTAACGCTTCAATCGCGCCCAACGCCATATCGTCGTTAGCGGAGAGGATCACCTGCGGACGCTTCGGCAACGAAGGCAGAACGCTTTCGACAATGCGCATCCCTTCAGAACGCATCCAGTTACCGGTCTGATCGGCAACGATCTTGTACTTTTCACCACCCGCCTTCAGGCTGTCGCGAATGCCTTTAGTACGTTCAATGTTGGAGGAGGAGCCTGGCTGGCCAGTCAGCAGAATAATGTCTGCCCCGTCAGGGAATTTGGTTTTGACAAAGTCGCCAATCGCCTGACCGCCCTTGTAGTTGTTCGCGCCGAAGTGCGGCACTTTTTTCTGGCTGTCAACGGAGCGGTCGAGGGTAACAACGGGCAGTTTCGCATCCTGAATTTCATCTACCGCGCTGGACACCGCGTTGACATCGTTCGGTGAAACAATAAAGCCCTGTGCGCCACGAGTTATGGCGTTTTCCAGGTCAGCGACCTGTTTTGGCGAGCTACCCTGCCCGTCCAGGACCTGTAAATTCACGCCCATCTCTTTTGCGGCTTTCACCGCCGTGCGCTGCATGTGAACTTCAAATGGCATCGCCAGGTTTGGCGTACTGAAAACAATTTGCTCATTTTCAGCAATGGCTGCCCCGGATGTCATGGCGATGAGGACAGCTAAGATCAGTTTTTTCATTATTATGTCTCTCTGTGTAGGGTAGGTTGTGGTGACAATCAGAGGAGAACTTCACGTTGGCTATGCAGTGACTCCAGCGCTTTATCCGCCAGATACAGCGCACGCTCGCCATCATCCCCGCTGCAATCAGGGACCGCTTCGCCGCGCAGTACCGCAACAAAGTGTTCCCATTCCGCGGCATAGGCCGATTTATAACGCTGCAGGAAGAAATGTTCAGGTAACGCGCTGGTGCAGCCGGTCTTCGCGTAGTGCTGCACCTGATTTTCGAGAATGTTGCCAGCGCACAGCAGCCCTTCAGAGCCGTGCAGCTCAAGGCGCTGATCGTATCCGTAAGAAGAACGGCGGCTGTTGACGATGGTCGCCATCGCGCCGGAGGCATATTTCAGTACGATGAACGCGGTATCGATATCGCCCGCTTCACCAATCGCCGGATCCACCAGATTGCTGCCCTGGGCATACACCGAAACCGGCTCTTCGCCCATGATAAAGCGCGCCATATCAAAATCGTGGATGGTCATATCACGGAACATACCGCCGGACACACGCACGTATTCCGCAGGCGGCGGCGACGGGTCGCGGGAGATGATCAGCAGCGATTCCGGCTTTCCGATACGCCCGGCCAGTGCGTCAGTTTTCACACGGCGAAACTGTGGATCGAAGCGGCGGTTGAAACCGATAAACAACGGTACGTCGTACTCTTTGACTACTTTCAGGCAGTCGCGTACACGGGCCAGATCCAGGTGGACCGGCTTTTCACAGAAGATGGCTTTGCCGTGGCGGGCGGCCATTTCAATCAAATCCGCATGGGTATCGGTCGCGGAGGCAATCAGCACGGCGTGAACGTTAGGGTCCGTCATCGCCTCATCCAGGCTTTGCAAACGAGCCTGGTACTGTGTGGCAAGACGGGTGGCAAATTCCTGATTCGGGTCGACGACGGACCAGAGGGTAGTGGCACTGTGACTGGCAATGTTAGCTGCATGTACCTGGCCAATTCGGCCAGCGCCCAGTAAAGCAATGTTAAACATAACGGCTCCCGGTGTTGGTGAATGCGATGAACTAACGACCCCTTAAATAAAACATTTATTTCATTTTTATAAATAGTGAAAATTATGTTTTTGGGTGCAAGTTAACACTTTTGAGATGATCGAGATAAAATCTGTTATCAATATCACAACATAACAACAGGGAAGATGCAGGAATTGGCCCCCTTCCGTTCAGGAAGGAGGCGATGGATGAAGAGAAAGGAAAAATGAAATGAAAATTTCGTTGTCGCAGGTTACCGGATGACAGCGCTAACGACTTATCCGGCCTGGGGGTAGAATCCGCTGTAGGCCGGATAAGCGCGGCGCCATCCGGCATTAATCGCTTTTAGTACTGACGTGCGTTTTTCATCTGCTCAAACGTCTGCTCAGCCGCTTTTCGCACCGACGGAGATTCTGCCACCTGCGCATCGCCAGTGCGCCACCAGGAGGCATAGTCGTGGGTCATGGTTTTCGGCAGAACTTTGATATCCAGCAGCACAGGTCCCGAATGCGCACGCGAGGCTTCCAGCGCTGCCAGCAGGCTTTGCTCGTCATGTACACGCCATGCCCGACAGCCGTAGCTTTCCGCGTTTTTAGCAAAATCGACCTTCACCAATGGCCCATCCAACCGTCCGGTTTGCGGGTTGCGGTGACGGTTTTCCGTACCGAAGCTCCCCATCCCATGCCCCATCTGCAGGTTGTTAATACACCCGAAGCTGGCGTTATCAAACAGCAGGATAGTGACTTTTATCCCCTCCTGGACGGCGGTTTGTAGCTCGGAATGCAGCATCATGTACGAGCCATCCCCCACCATGGCATATACCGGCTGCTGCGGCTTCGCCAGCCTGGCTCCAATAGCAGCCGCAATCTCATAGCCCATACAGGAGTAACCGTATTCCAGGTGATAGCTGTCCGGGGTTTTGACCTGCCAGATACGCTGTAAATCGCCAGGCAGCGATCCGGCGGCCCCTACGACGATAGCGTTATCTTCAATGTGCTGATTGATAAGCCCCAGCACCTTCGTCTGGGTCAACCGGGTGTTTAGCGTGTCGCCATATTCCGCCAGCTGAACGTCAAGATGCCCAGCCACTTCGGGTTCGTCATCGGGACGCCAGTCGCGCTCCCATAAACGTTGGCACTCATCACGCCAGGCCTCTTGCGCCTTAGCGACCTCCTTCCCCCAATCGCTGCGGTAGTCTTTCAGTGTTTCAGTTAATGCCGTAAGCCCGGTACGGGCGTCGGCGATAAGCGCAGTGGCATCAAGCTTCAGTGCGTCAAACTCCGCCACGTTCAGCAGCAGGAACTCAACCTCCGGATGAGAAAACAGCGCTTTCGAACCGGTGGTAAAGTCTGTGAGGCGCGTACCAATGCCGATCACCAGATCGGCTTGCGGTGCGAGCTGATTCGCTGCCATCCCTCCAGTTACCCCAATGCCTCCGAGGTTAAGTGGGTGGTCACTAACCAGCGCTCCCTTTCCGGCCTGAGTTTCGGCAAATGGCAGTTGCAGCGTTTCAACAAACGTACGAAACGCCTCATGCGCGCCGGAATATCGTACCCCGCCGCCGCATACCACCAGCGGACGGCGTTTGCGGGCAATCAGCGCCCGCGCCATCGCCAGACGCTGCGGGTCGGGTGGTCGACGTTCGATCAAATGAACGCGGCGCGCAAAGAAGCTCTGCGGATAGTCCCAGGCTTCCCCCTGCACATCCTGTGGCAGGCAAATAGTTACGGCACCAGTATCTGCGGGGTCAGTAAGCGTTCGCATCGCGTTTAGCATCGCGCTCATTAACTGCTCCGGTCGGTTAATCCGGTCCCAGTAACGCGAGACCGGGCGGAAGCAGTCGTTGGTACTGATGCCAAGATCATGGTATTGCTCAATTTGCTGCAATACCGGGTCCGGCTGACGACTGGCGTAGACATCGCCAGGCAACAGCAGCAGCGGAATACGATTCGCCGTCGCGGTTGCCGCGGCGGTGACCATGTTTGCCGCTCCCGGCCCAACCGATGACGTCACGGCAAAAATACGCTGGCGCCGATGCTGTTTGGCGAATCCGGTCGCCATGTGCGCAATTCCCTGCTCATTACATCCCTGCATCACCTGCAAATGACCGGGTGCCTGCTCCAGCGCCTGGCCAATGCCAAGCACGTTACCGTGACCAAAGATGGTGGCGACGCCCTCGACAAAGGGCGTTTCCACGCCATCGACACAGATATATTGTTGATTAAGGAATTTGACCAGCGCCTGAGCCATGGTCATACGTTCGGTTTGCATAAACCCTCCTGTCAGCCCAGCGTTGGCATGGAGAACGCGGCCCCTGTGTCCTGCAGCATCTCCGGCCAGCGTGCGGTGACGGTTTTCATCCGGGTGTAGAAGCGCACACCATCGTTACCATGAACGTTCAGCGCACCAAAAATGGACCGCTTCCAGCCGCCAAAACTGTGGAACGCCATCGGCACCGGAATTGGAACGTTTACGCCCACCATGCCCGCCTGCACTTCTTCGCAGAAGCGACGTGCACAGCCGCCGTCACGTGTGAAAATTGCCGTGCCATTACCATATTCATGACGGTTAATCAGTTCCACCGCGCTGCTGTAATCTGCTACGCGCACCACAGAAAGCACCGGTCCAAAAATCTCTTCTTTATAGATGGTCATCTCCGGCGTGACGTTATCAAACAGGGTCGGCCCGACAAAATAACCCTGCTCATGGCCTTTAACGCTAAAACGTCGCCCATCCACGCGCAGGCTGGCCCCCTGCGATTCCCCACTGTCGATATAACCGAGCACTTTATTACGATGTACAGAGGAGATAAGCGGCCCCATTTCATTTTCCGGTGTCTGGTCAAGACCAGGCCCGACACGCAGCGCCGCAATCTGTTTTTCCAGTCTCGAGCACAGCTCATCTGCCGTTTTATTCCCTACCGCCAGCACGACCGAAAGCGCCATGCAGCGTTCACCCGCCGCGCCGTAAGCGGCCCCCATAATGGCGTTGGTTGCCATATCCATGTCGGCATCCGGCATTAAAATGCAGTGATTTTTAGCGCCACCTAACGCCTGGCAACGCTTACCGTGGGCCGATGCCGTCTGATAAATGTATTCCGCAATCGGCGTAGAGCCGACAAAGCTCACGGCCTGCACGCGCGGGTCAGTTAACAGAACGTCAACGGACTCTTTGTCCCCCTGCACGACGTTGAACACGCCGTCCGGCAATCCGGCTTCTTGCAGCAGTTTCGCCAGTGCCAGAGCGAGAGAAGGGTCTTTTTCTGAGGGTTTCAGCACGAAGGTATTCCCGGTTGCCAGCGCGATGGGGAACATCCACATCGGTACCATTGCCGGAAAGTTAAACGGCGTGATCCCGACGCAAACCCCGAGCGGTTGCATCAGCGAATGGCTATCGACGCCGGTACCTACGTTGGCTGAGTGTTCGCCCTTTTGCAGATGTGGGATGCCACAGGCAAACTCCACCACTTCCAGGCCGCGGGTCAGTTCACCAACTGCGTCAGAGAATACCTTGCCATGCTCTTCGCTGATGATGCGAGCCAGCCTCTCCATGTTTTCTTCCAACAGCGCCTTAAAGCGGAACATCACTCGCGCACGTTTTAACGGAGAATGGCGCGCCCACCCGGGGAATGCGTCGTGCGCTGCCGCAATGGCTTGCTCGGTTTCCTGTGTCGTACTCATCACCACCTGGCGGATCTGCTCGCCGGTGGCCGGGTTGAAGATTGCCTGAACGCGCTGGCCTGAACCGGTGACACATTCGCCGTGGATAAAATTCGCTACTGTCTCCATCCTTAACCTCTCGCTGTTGATACGTGACTGTTACCTGAACACTGTTATCTGTGTACTATATATGAAACAAACATTCCATTTTAAGTTGAAATAAAATAAATAATGATTAATGTGATCAAGGATGGGTTTTTATGTTAACAAGCGGAATCGCATGATTAGCGTGCACTGGCATAACGTTTCAGCGGACGACAAGCCTGAAGCTTTTGTTTCGTTTTTACAGCCAGATGAATGAGTGACATTTCAAAGACGCGGTTTTGCGTTTAGAATCATAAAACTATGTACCAGGAGGTAAAATGACAACAGCAACCAGCCTGAACGAGCTGCAGCAGCAAATCCGCGATCGCTACGATAGCCTGAGTAAGAGGCTGCAGCAGGTGTCCCGCTATGTGCTGGATAATACCAATAGCGTGGCCTTTGATACGGTTGCCGTCATTGCTGAACGTGCCGGAGTGCCACCCTCTACGCTGATCCGCTTCGCCAACGCCTTTGACTTCACCGGCTTCAACGAAATGAAACAGCTGTTTCGTATGAACCTGGTAGAGGAAACCGCCAGCTACAGCGACCGCGCGCGCATGTTCCGTGAGATGGAAAGCGAAGCCGTACCGGAAACCCCGCTCGATATCCTGCAGGAGTTCGCCCGTTCGAATACCCAGGCGCTCCAGCAGCTGGCAGCCCGTGCCGAACCTGAAATGCTGGAACGCGCCGTACAATTGCTGGCAGAAGCCGACACCATTTACATTGCAGGTCTGCGTCGTTCGTTTAGCGTAGCAGCCTATCTTACCTACGCGCTGAGCCATCTTGAATGTCGCCCTATTTTGCTCGACGGAATGGGCGGAATGCTGCGCGAGCAGATTAACCGCATCAAAGCGCAGGATATCGTGGTGTCGATTAGCTTCTCGCCTTATGCGGAAGAAACGCTGATGGTCAGCGAAACTGCGGCCAATGCCGGCGCGCGCCAGATCGTGATTACCGACAGCCAGATAAGCCCGCTGGCCACGTTCAGCGATCTCTGCTTTGTGGTGAAAGAGGCGCAGGTTGACGCGTTTCGATCCCAGTCTGCGACGCTGTGCCTGGTGCAGTCGCTAGTGGTGGCGCTGGCTTACCGTCTGGGTGACGGGAGTAATGAAAACGGTCATTCTGTCGGGTGATGAGCACCGCAAAAATTGACGATCCGCTTTATTACATTCCCGCCAGCGTGACGTGAAACCGTGATGCCAGCCGTTACTTTTATGGTCGTTGAAAATATCGCCCTCATTCAGCGACCAGATAAAATACAATCCGTTATTACCATAAGCTACAATTATATTAATATTAGATAATCAACAATGCGCATGCTGACAATAATACGCAAAGGTTTACTATAGACCTGTCTTTTTTAAGCAGGAAAGTAAAATGAAAAATACAAAAGGGTTGATGATTATTGCCCTTGCTTTCACCCTGGCATCATGTGCTTCCATTCCTGAGAATATCAAAGGTAATAATCAACCCGATATCCAAAAAAACTTTATCTCCGTGCATAACCAGCCCGGTTTATATACCGGTCAACAGGCTCGCTTTGGTGGTAAAGTCATCAATGTGATTAACACCAAAAATGATACGTTGCTGGAAATCGCCGTTTTGCCACTGAACGACTCTGCTAAGCCACAAATAGACGCGAGCTATCAGGGACGTATTCTTGCCCAGCAGAAAGGTTTCCTCGATCCGGTAAACTACAGAAACCATTTCGTGACCATTTTGGGAACAATTCAAGGAGATGAGTCAGGATTCATCAACAAAGTCCCGTACAACTTTGTTAAAGTTGATTTACAAGGAATCCAGGTTTGGCATTTAACTGAGTCTGTCAACACCACCTATAACATGTGGGATTATGGTTACGGCGCATTCTGGCCTGAGCCGATGTGGGGAGCGCCTTACTACGCCAATACAGTCACTCAGGTAACTCCGGAGCTAGTGAAATAATCCCAGAGGTAAGATGGCGCGACTATATTCCGGAGTCAGGTGTTGGCAAACAACCCTTCTCATCACCCCGCGTTTATCTTATTGCGCCATCCTGCTTCATGAGATCCTTCGCTTAACATGCATTCTTCCTGTTACATATAATTTTTAACCGCTAATTCTTTAGCGAAGAAATGGGCTTTACCCTTCTCATGCCTGACCATCTTTTGTTATTTACCGACAACTCCCCCACCCTGCATGCAATAAAAGAACATTTGTGTTTATACATTATTCAGGGATTACTATGAACAGAAAATGCTTACTGTTGATACCATTATTCTTTAGTAGCGTCATCATCACCGCCTGCGATAATAAACCTGCAGTAAAAACCGCCATGGAGCCCGAGGTCGGCGTTGTTACCTTAGCGCCCTCCTCAGTAAATATTAAAAGTGAACTTCCGGGTCGAGCGCTTGCGTTCGAGATCGCCGAAATCCGCCCTCAGGTTGGTGGGATCATCATAAAACGCAACTTTGTTGAAGGCGATAAAGTCAGCAAAGGAGAATCACTGTATCAAATTGATCCTGCCCCGCTGCAGGCACGACTGGACTCAGCCAAAGGCGCGTTGGCAAAGGCACAGGCTACCGCCAATAATGTTCGTCTGACACTCAATCGGCAGTCAGCGTTAATAAAATCTAATTACGTCAGCCGCCAGGACTATGACACGACGCGTTCACAGCTTAATGAAGCGCAAGCCAATGTTGCCGTCGCTAAAGCGGATCTTGAACAAGCCACCATCAATCTTCGATACGCCAATGTTACCTCGCCCATTGATGGCATTAGCGGCAAATCTTCCGTGACCGTGGGTGCCCTGGTTACTGCCAATCAGGAAAACGCGCTGGTCACCGTTCAGAGATTAGATCCGATTTATGTTGATTTAACCCAGTCAGTACAGGACTTCTTACGCCTGAAAGAAGAGAAAGCCAACGGCCAAATCGCCCAGCAACAAGGCAAAATTCCGGTTGAGCTGATGCTGGAAAACGGCAAGCCCTATCGCCATACCGGTACGCTTGAGTTTTCCGATCCCGCTGTTGATGAGACCACCGGTTCGGTAACCCTGCGCGCCGTATTTCCCAATCCTGAAGGTGAAATTTTACCCGGTATGTATGTCACGGCGTTGCTGGATGAAGGTAGTCAACAAAACGTGTTGATGGTCCCCCAGCAAGGAATTACGCATAACGAGCAAGGAAAAGCCACCGCGTTGATCCTTGACCAGGAAAACGTAGTGCAACTGCGTGAAATAAACGCAGTGAAGGCCGTTGGTAATCAATGGTTAGTGACCGCGGGATTACGTCCTGGCGATCGGGTCATTGTGTCCGGATTACAAAGAATTCGTCCGGGAATCAAAGCCCGGGTCCTCCCTTCAAAACTGAACACACCTGACACGGTAGCTGAACAGTAATATTTCAGGCATTAAGGACACTTTCTTCATGGCCAACTTTTTTATTGAGCGCCCGGTTTTCGCCTGGGTGCTCGCTATTATCATGATGTTTACGGGCGGTATCGCGATAATGAACCTGCCTGTCGCCCAATATCCACAAATTGCGCCCCCAACCATTACCATCAGCGCTGCCTACCCAGGGGCTGACGCAAAGACCGTTGAAGACTCCGTCACCCAGGTGATTGAACAGAATATGAATGGTCTTGATGGCCTGATGTATATGTCATCCACCAGCGATGCGGCAGGTAATGCCTCGATTATCCTGACCTTCAAAACGGGTACGTCACCCGATATTGCGCAGGTTCAGGTACAGAATAAACTACAGCTGGCGATGCCTTCCTTGCCACAGGAAGTACAACAGCAAGGGATCAGCGTTGATAAATCCAGTAGCAATATCTTAATGGTTGCCGGTTTTATCTCTGATAATAACAGCCTGAGCCAATATGATATTGCCGACTATGTGGCCTCGAACATTAAAGATCCGCTAAGCCGCACTGCCGGGGTGGGGAGCGTACAGTTATTCGGTTCGCAATACGCCATGCGCATCTGGTTGGATCCGCAAAAGCTCGACAAGTATAACCTCACTCCCGAGGACGTCATTACCCAGCTCAAAGTGCAGAATAATCAGATATCTGGCGGGCAGTTGGGGGGGATGCCTCAGTCAGCCGATCAGCAGTTAAATGCGTCGATAATCGTCCAGACGCGTCTGCAAACGACCGATGAATTTGGCAAGATCTTCCTTAAAGTTCAGCAAGATGGTTCTCAGGTTCTGCTGCGCGATGTCGCGCGCATTGAGCTGGGTGCGGAAAATTATGCAACGGTTGCACGTTACAACGGCAAACCCGCCGCCGGGATTGCGATTAAACTTGCCGCTGGTGCCAATGCCCTGGCAACGTCCCAGGCGGTCAAACAAGAGCTGAACAGATTATCGGCCTGGTTTCCGGCCAGTATGAAAACCGTTTATCCCTATGACACCACGCCGTTTATCGAGATTTCGATTCAGGGTGTTTTTCATACTTTGATCGAGGCAATCATTCTGGTATTCCTCGTCATGTATCTGTTTTTGCAGAGTTTCCGTGCGACGCTTATCCCCACTATCGCCGTTCCGGTGGTTATCCTCGGAACCTTTGCAATACTCGACGTCGCCGGTTTTTCAATTAACACGCTCACGATGTTTGGCATGGTGCTGGCGATAGGGCTGTTGGTCGATGATGCCATCGTGGTGGTTGAGAACGTAGAACGTATTATTGCCGAAGAGCACTTGTCTCCAAAAGCGGCAACGCATAAAGCAATGGGCCAGCTCCAGAGGGCGCTAGTTGGTATTGCCGTCGTGTTATCCGCCGTATTTATGCCGATGGCGTTTATGAGCGGGGCAACGGGTGAAATTTTCCGTCAGTTTTCCATCACCTTGATCTCCTCCATGCTGCTGTCGGTATTTGTGGCAATGAGCCTGACGCCTGCACTTTGCGCTATGTTGTTGAAATCCCACGAAGGAGAAAAGGAAAACACACATTTTCTGTTTACCCGTTTCAATCACTTCATGGAGAAATGCACTCAGCACTACACGGACAGCACCCGTAGACTGCTACGTCGCACAGGCCGTTATATGGTCGTCTATTTAGTCATTGGCGCGGGCATGATTGTGCTGTTTTTACGCACTCCGACCTCGTTTCTGCCTGAAGAAGATCAGGGGGTATTCATGACCACGGCACAATTGCCTTCGGGTTCAACGATGGTGAACACCAGTAAAGTGCTCGGGGAAATAACCGACTACTACCTGACGAAAGAGCAGAAAAACGTTGCTTCTGTTTTCACCGTCGGCGGATTTGGTTTCAGCGGCCAGGGACAAAACAACGGTCTGGCGTTTATCAGCCTGAAGCCCTGGTCAGAACGCGTTGGCGAAGAAAACTCGGTTACCGCTATTATTCGACGGGCCATGATGGCCTTAAGCACCATCAATAATGCCGTCGTTTATCCGTTCAATTTACCGGCGGTCGCAGAATTGGGCACCGCATCAGGGTTTGATATGGAGCTGCTGGATAACGGTAATCTTGGGCATGAAAAAATGATGCAGGCGCGGAACCAGCTTCTGGCTTTGGCCAACCAGTCATCCGGTGAGGTCGACGGGGTGCGTCCGAACGGTCTGGAAGATACACCGATGTTCCGCATTCACGTCAACGCCAAAAAGGCTGAAGCTATGGGCGTTGCGTTATCGGATATTAATCAGACCATCTCCACCGCGTTTGGTAGTCGCTATGTCAATGATTTCCTGAACCAGGGGCGCGTAAAAAAAGTGTATGTCCAGGCCGATACGCCGTTCCGTATGTTGCCGGACAATATCAACCACTGGTACGTACGTAACGCCTCCGGTTCCATGACGCCGCTCTCCGCCTACTCATCCACCGAGTGGACCTACGGTTCTCCTCGCCTTGAACGCTACAACGGCCAACCAGCAATGGAAATTCTGGGCCAGCCGGTTGAAGGGAAAAGCAGCGGTGATGCGATGAAATTTATGGCATCGCTGATTAATAAACTGCCCGCAGGCGTCGGCTATGCCTGGACCGGTCTGTCTTATCAGGAGGCGCTATCCACAAACCAGGCACCAATGCTGTACGGCATCTCGCTGATCGTCGTGTTTCTGGCGCTGGCGGCACTGTATGAAAGCTGGTCGATCCCGTTCTCGGTGATGCTGGTTGTGCCAATCGGGGTGGTCGGCGCTTTGCTGGCTACCGATCTGCGCGGTCTGAGCAATGATGTTTATTTCCAGGTCGGCCTGCTCACCACCATGGGGCTGTCGGCTAAAAACGCCATTCTGATCGTCGAGTTTGCCGTCGAGATTATGCAGAAAGAAGGGAAAACGCCGCTTGAAGCCGCAGTGGAAGCCGCGCAAATGCGCTTACGTCCAATTCTGATGACCTCACTCGCCTTCATCCTGGGGGTTATTCCACTGGCAATAAGCAACGGCGCGGGCTCTGGTGCGCAAAATGCCGTCGGTACGGGGGTTATCGGTGGGATGCTGGCCGCGACGGTACTGGCAATCTATTTTGTTCCAGTGTTCTTTGTCCTCGTTGAAAATACGTTAGCGCGATTTAAAGCTCGACGCTGATCCCCTGCCCTATCCCTGGGTTTAGATTATTAAATTCCCAGGGATGGGGCTTCGTGTGTCAGGTCTACGGTTATTAGCGAGCACGGCTATCCAGCGAGTTTCTCGTGGATAGCAGGGTAAGCATTACGCGGATTTTTTATAAGGAACGACTGAGGGTAGGAACAGAGGTTGTCAATTCTAACTAAAGCCAGGCTATCAAAACGGTTAATCAATAGTGCAGACCGGAACCTTTCAGATTTACAGCCAGTTCACCCAGTTTTGTATTCGGATGCTGATGGCACATTTTAACCATTTTCGGTACAGCTTCCGTTTCCACCTCATGCAGGGGAACATAATCATCGCCTTTAAAGTCAGAATTTTTATTAACAATCACAAAGGCAATTGCCGTCTTGTATTGCTGACTCATATCAACAAATTCTTTACAGGTCATATCTTGTGGCGCAGCTTCCGTTGCCTGAGTAGCCAAAGCACGGGTCATTGGTGCCATAACAGAGGTCACAAGAATAGCCGCAGAAACCATCATTTTAATATTCACTATGCGCTCCAGAGTTAGCATTAATTTTTATCGGCGAGCTTATCAGTTTTAACCAGCGTCGCATTTCTACGCAGACAGATAAAAGCTAAAGAACTAAAGATCATCTCGACACCAATAAAAATTGAGGTAAATACATACGATCTGTCGGGATCCATATTCAGCCATACGCCGGCAATAAGCAGGTCAAAAATACCAATAAAAATGCTCCATCCATAACCCGGACTACGGAACAGTTTGACCCCAGAGGCGATACGAAAAATCCCCCCCAGAATAAACAGGCAGCAAAATACCATTGCCAGTGAATTCATGCCTATCACAGGATTCACGAGGAAACAGTAACCCAGCAGTAACCACGCGATAGCAAAAAAGGCATAGGTAAATTTGGCTTTCAATTGCTTTTTACCTGAACTAAACAGGCTATAAATAGAATAGAAACCACATACCAGGAACATAAAACCGGTTGCATAGCTTAAATAAACACCTGCAGCAATCGGATAAATCAAGCAGCAGATGCCACAAATCAACATCAACACCGCCATAATCGTCGCGTGCTTTTTATAATGAACGAGTGTTTTTTCATTAAACGCTCTCAGGCTACGCTGATTAAAAACAAACATACATCCTCCGTTATATATAAACGCAATATAACCTGTTGACACAAGAATTATTACTCACTCAACATATGTTACTTACAGTGGAATAATAAGACTTCCACTAAGGAAGCGTATATAAGAACAAGAGAATGTCGCTATGCGTATATTCCTACACATGTCAGACATCTGACACTTGTAGGATTAAACGGTCATTATTCTATCTTGGCTCTGATTCCTCTCTTTAACATTATTTAATATGCTTATTGCGTTTGGTGACATATACCAAATTTATTCAGGAGAAAGTAATGAAAAAGATTATTCTTGCGGGTGTGCTTGCAACCATGATGGGTTCAGCACCAGTGATGGCTGCTACTGCTACCACAACCACTCCGGCGCAAGCTGCTACCGCAAATGTACAAAAAGAAGCTGCCGATGTTATGCAGGTCGCAGTGCAAGGCGCAAATGCGATGCGTGATATTCAGCTTGCTCGTCTGGCCCTGTTTCATGGACAGCCTGACAGCGCTAAAAAATTAACCGATGACGCGGCTTCCCTGCTGGCAGGCGACAGCAAAGATTGGGCGAAATTTGTAAAAGCTGCGCCTAAAGCCAAGATGATTGACGATCAGTACGTGGTTATTAACGCTACGGTCGCGCTGTCAGAAGACTATATTGCGACTCCGGCCAAAGAATCCGCTATCAAAACAGCGAATGGCAAAATGGCCAAAGGCGACTGGAAAGGTGCAGTGGATACTCTGCAACTGGCTGGTATCAGCGTGCTTCAGACCCAATACCTGATGCCTCTGAATCAGACTCGTAAAGCCGTTGCCAGCGCGCAAAAACTGCTGACTTCCGGTAAATACTATGAAGCAAACCTTGTGTTAAAAGGTGCTGAAGATGGCATTGTGGTCGATAGCGAGATGATCGGCGCAGGCCAGTAGTACTCAGCACTACGGAGTGTTGAACCAGGACTTTCTCTCCTGATCGGGCAGCTACAGCTACCCGATCAGGGGGATTAATGGCTAATCAGACTGTCTATCTCAATCTCAATTTCCCGCATAACAGCAATGATCTTCTGCAATGCCTCCTCGCGTTCTGACAGAGAAAGATCGTCATGTCGTCTGGATTCGAAAGGGTCGCACAGGTTCTGTAGCGCAGTGATACCCAGAATTTGCGCCGAACCATGCAACCGGTGAAGGGCTCGCAAAAACAGCTGAGGTTCATCTTGCAGAACGGCTTTCTCTGCCGCTTGTATATCATTCAGCGTTGCCTCGCGAAATGTCTCGAGAATCTCGTTCATCAGTGCGCGATCGCCGCCGGTATTTTCCGTCAACACATTGAATTTCAAATGCCGGATTGTACAAGGAGATGCATAACCGGTTTCGATTTTACTCAATTCGTGGGTCAGTGTCTGAATCGACACAGGCTTGAACAGGCACAAGTTCATACCATTTTGCAGGCATCGATCGCGTGACTGTGGAAGTGCGCTGGCCGTCAGTCCCCATATTTGTAAATTCGGCTGTTGACGACGTAGCGAAGCCGCGAGATCAAACCCGTCTTTTTTCGGCATATTTACATCGGTTATCAGCAGATCGTACGATTTCTTCGCCAGTTTGGCTTCTGCTTCCTCCCCATCACACGCTTCATCCACGCTGTAGCCAATGGCATTCAACTGTCGCTTGAGCAGCAGGCGATTGGTTGGATTATCGTCAGCTATCAAAATAGACAGACACGGAAGCGGTAACAAAGTACCGGGCGCATCGCCATCCGATACAATCGACTGTCGAGCTGTTTCAACCGGCAGCGTTATGGTAAACGTGGTTCCTTGCAACGGGACGCTCATCAACTCCAGCGTCCCACCCATCAACGTCACCAGTTCTTTGCAGATAAATAACCCCAGTCCAGAACCGGTTTGTTGACGCCCGCAGCGTCCCTGAGCGTAACGCTGAAACAGCCCCGCCTGCTCCTCTTCACTAATACCGCAACCGGTGTCGCTAATGGCAATAGTCAGGGTACCGTGATTCTCCCCCTCAGGCATCAAACGGGCCGTCACATGAATGCTGCCCTGCTCGGTAAACTTCAACGCATTACCCACCAGGTTGGTGAGAATTTGCCGCAAAGCCTGCTGATCGACAAATACCCGCTCGTTCGCCGGCAACTGACTAACACAGGCAAGCGTAATGCCTTTCTGTCTGGCTAAGGCATCGAAAGAGTGGCACTGCAATTCAATGAGTTGCGAGAGATCCGTCCATTGAGGAACAACCTGGTATTTACCAGACTCAATCTTATCCACATCCAGAATCTTACCGATCAGCCCAAGCAATGACTGGGCCGTCGCCCCGGTAAGGGCAATCGCCTCTTTTCGCTGTGCCGGGCTGAGTTCTGAACTCGACAGTAATTCCACAAAGCCAACAATCGAACTTACCGGAGTACGTAATTCATGGCTCATACTCGCCAGAAAGCGACTTTTGGCCTTGGTTGCTTCAATCGCTTTATTCTTTTCGTTTTCCAGTTCTTGAGATAATGCTTCTTTGAGATGAAGCTGCTCTTCCAGTAGCCGCTGCGATTGTTTCCTTTTATTTACCTCACGGGAGAGTGAGATCCCCCAGATCAGGCTAATTGCTATCAGCAGCAGCGCGAATATCCCCAGTTGATAGAACTGTTTGCTATATCGACTCCAGAAATCGACCTGCGTATTGGAAATTTTCGACCACCTCTCCGTCATCTGCAAAATTTCACGTGGCGGTATGGCCTGTAGCGCTTTATCCATAACAGACTTCAACATCGGCTCGCGGGGAGAGATTGCAAAACTTACCGACGCACCAGGCATATCTGGAAGCCTAAAAAAGTGCATATTTTTCTGGTAGTAATGATCGACCATAAATCTTGCCGACAATTCGGTAGCGATTGCCGCATCAACGCTGCCCTCCTTAACCATGGCCATCGCAACACTGCCAGTATCCGCATTCACCCAAGTGGCCTGCGGATAGCGTTGCTTCAGCTCACTTTCCAGCACATGCCCGGCAGGCAAAGCAATACGTATCGGCTTCTCCAGTAGCGATTCGGCGGTTTCCTCACGGGAAGTGATCATCACAAATGCCACATTCATCAGCGGATCGCTAAAGGCCGAATTGCTCGGGTTTTGATGAGTTAGCGTGATAGTGGGATACATATCCCACTGTTCGCCGCTTATTTGCTTTGTCTGCTCACTTTTGGAGCTAGCTAAAATGGGTTCAAAATCGAGCCCCGTTTGCAGATGAATAATATTCAGCAAATCACCAATAATACCGCGTAACTCACCACTGCGATCGACCAGCGTATAGGGCGAGTAATCTGGGTTGATTAAAATGCGGATAACATGCTTTTTCTTCAACCACGCTTTTTCCTGATCGGTGAAAGGAATAGGCGCATTCAGATAGGCAAGGTTGCCGCGGTTCAGCCAGTTCTGCATGACTTGCATATGAATTTCATTACTGATTGACGTAATGAAACCATCAAGAATATTTCTTAATACAGGCTGATCTTCGTTAACGACAAAATAATTATATTGTTCTTGCTTATCAAAGTAGTGCGTAATAACCAGTGATTGTGAGAAGTATCGAGAGATACAATGACTGCTGGTGATATTGTTACCAATATAATATTGGTTATCGCCATTCACTACCGACGCCATAGCCTGATACTCGTCGTCATAAAATGAGACTTTAGCCTCAGGAAAAGCCCCCTGGATAACATCGAGAAAAGGGCAATCCCGCACACACGCGACGCTAACCTGATGGTTCGAGGTCAGCGGCAGCATAGTGTTTTTTAGCGATGTTACAAGCGTCGGCCACGTGGTCAGCAATGCCGAAGTACGCAACAAATTCCCGCCAACATCCTGGCGTCGGGACAGTTGGGTTATCAGCGTATCAACATCGTTATTGGCGAGCGCGGCCAGCGCCTCTTGCTCATTATCATACTGCTTTATAATGATTTTTAGATTGAGGTTCTTTTGCATTAACGCAAGGTAATCCGCGTTGACGCCCCGATAATATTCACCGCTATTTTGATAAACAATGGGGGAGACTTCCGGTAACCAGGTGCCAACAACCAAGGTTTTTTTATGCGCTAACCAGTTTGTTTCTTCCCTGTTCAAACCGATATTTTGCACTGAGGTATTATAGTTACTTTTTAGCTCAACTTGCCGAGCTGAGCTTACACCCGTAGACAACCCGATGGTAAAGATGACCATCAAAAAAATAAAAAAGCGTTCCAGCATTACTCTATCCTATTTTATTTCTCTGCGCATAATCATAAATTTCCATTAATGATGAACAATCTAATTTTTCCATCAACCGGCTTTTATAGGTACTTACCGTTTTATTACTGATATTCATTTTGCTGGCAATTGTGCTGTAATCCATGCCATTAAGGATATAACGCAATACTCTCATTTCCTGGTTCGACAACGTATCAAGCTTATCCTGCTCGCTGACGGATGAACCAGTAAAGTGCTCAAGGGAAAAGGGAAAATAGCTATAGCCATTTTTTGCTGCTTCAATTGCGGCAAGAATATTATTCATACCTTCTTTTTTACTCACAAATCCGTTAGCACCGTATTCGGCGCTACGTTTGCCGTAAAAAAATTCATTTTTGGCTGAAATGATAATGATTACACCAGCATAGTGCCGCTTTCTCAGCTGCTCCAGCACTTCGATGCCACTGATACCCGGAATATCCACATCGATAATCAACAACTCCGGTTTAGTTTTTTCAACGGTTTGAACCACTTGATCCCCACTGTCGAGTTCGGTGGTCACAGCGATACCATTGGTATCGAGTAAGTTGCGGATGGCAATGCGAGCCAATGGGTGATCGTCAACGATTATCGCGTTCATTGCGTATAAGAATCCCGATAAATAAAGAGAGGCGATGGCTATAGAGCAGATGAGTCTTCAATATTATGTTTTATAAACGCAAGACTTTAAGAGGAAAATTCTAGCATAGCCACGCGTATATTTTATTATTTTTTCATAATTCGAATGAATAAATCATAAAAATAACATTTTGATTTACAAAAATTAAACTTTGAACCTTTGTAAATATCAAATCATTAACACAACGTAAAGGAAAATTCCTACACATGTAGGACAGGTCTTTCATTTATTAGAGTTCATTCTTAACAAAGCTATTAATATCAATAGGGTAGTAAGCATTAGAACCGTAAAAATACAAAAAACACCCCTCATCTGACGATCATTCCGTTAGGGTGGCATGGTGGAAAGCCGCTATCAAATAGCCGCTTACGTTGAACATTCCCATGCACATTTCTATGCCAGCAACTTTACATTACAAACAAATATTATTTTTCAATACGTTGCCTACGACAGTTTTTTGTTAATTTTATTTCTATATGAAATTATCCTACACTTGTCTTTATGCTTAAATAAAGCAGAAATAGCGCATTTCAAATTTCCAGGTTACATCGATGCGCTGCTAAAAAAATAAGATAGAGCATTTTTTCATACTTTCGGGTGATAACAATTTTACTAACCTGAATTTTGGAGAAACTGTAAACACAGAGGGATCGTACACTGGCACAACCTGGCGGGAAGAAAAACCGGCCAACGTTAAAAGCACCATTTTCACATTCTAAGGAGAAAAATAGGTTACCAGAACAGCAACTTACGCTTCTCTTCTGGTAGTAAGCAAAGCAATTGATTGATGGCGTATAGCAAAATGAATCAAATACGAGAATCATTAAACAATGTTGTATTCCCTGACACAATGCCTGACGCATGGCCTTATCAATCCTGGTGTTCACCTGAAAATATTGATACCGATATTACATGGTACTCATTTACTGACCTGGATTTGATGATCGAAGCCTGGTTGGGTAAAGACTCTCTCATCCCGGTGAACAAAACCGTATGGGGTTTTGTGAACGAAAATGAACCATTAATCCAGATAGTTATCCACGAAGATATTGCATATATTGCAATTAATCACAGATTCTATTCATGGGTAATTATTGTTGCAGGAACATACAACTTAAACATCAGTCTCGATCTTGCCTCCATATTTAAACACACAGCCTTAGCCGATACAGCGCTATGTATTATAGCCAATCGCGTTGACATACATTCAGTAGAGGTATCTCTTAACACCGCCCGCTCTTTTATGAACTTCGTTTTCTTTCATGAATTGGTTCATTTGATGTGTTGCCAGCATCAATACATCAAGATGAATGGCAACCAACTTCCGTATATCAGGACCATGGAGTTTATTGCCGACTTTCTAGCGTACGAACATTCACTCATGCCTGTAACTTACGAATATACCGTACAAAAAGACAACTGGGATCTGCAGATGAGTACCGCTCGATGCCTTGGCTTTGTCATCGCGTCCTATTTCATCATTAAGACGAAACAGATCAACAATTTAAATCTATATCCATCCATAAATGAAAGAACCACCTTATTGCTGAGTTACATATTATCGCCATCTTTAACGCGGAGTGAACGGGAGGGATTACTGCTAAAATATGAAGCCAGTGGAATAATGGATGCTTATATCCGGCGAGGAAAGCTAGGATTTAACATTGGCAATAATGATTCCCTCATCTCGACTGACTATTCTGCATGTCGTTGTAATTGCAGCAAATGCAGCGCATTCGCCAACGAGATATGTAACAAGGCCAAACCATTGAACAGTGAAGTATTAAACCATATGAGCATTTATACAGAATGCTTCCCTAAAAATAAGGTTTTTTACCCCTTTCCTGTTATAGATAAAAGAGATAACAAAACATCTCATTTTTGTAGTTTACAAAATCCTATACTGTTTTCCTTAGAGAAAACGATTAAAAGATCCTCTGCATTTCTTTCAAACCGATTCCTGAGTTTCCACTAAGAGCCTAATGGGATAGGCTCTAAATCACTTATTTCCGTCATCCTTAATGTGGCTATGGAACAGCAGAGCCACAAGAGAGAGACATTAATCAGGCTTTACTGGGCAACGCTCCCACTGCCTGCGAGCTTTTGACTGTCAGTGTAACGACAGCTGAGCACAACAGTGCAGCAATCATAAAGATAAAGGCGCTGTTATAGCTTCCGCCGCTGCTTTGGATAAGCCAGCCGATGATCGGCGCTGATACAACTCCTGCCATCTGGCCGCCAAAGTTAACAATACCGGATGCCCGCCCCATGATGTTGCTCGGGATCGTATCCATCAGAATGCCCCAGAACGTCGCCATGGCAAAGAACATGAACAGGGCTGAGACACACTGATAAACCACCGCCATATCTGCACTGCTCACGCTGAAAGTCAGATACAGGAATCCCGCGGCAATAACAGAGGTTACGACATACAGCGTTTTACGCTGGGGTTTGAATTTGTCTGAGCAATAACCGCCTAATAATGTTCCGCCAGCCCCGAACAGGAAGGGAATGGCCGCCATGACGCCGGTCTTTGCCAGAGAAAACTCTCGTACGGTAATCAGGTAGCTTGGTAGCCAGGTTGAAAAACCCCAGAAGGTAATATCAAACAAAAACCAGATACTGGCCATTTGCCAGAGCACTGGCATTTTGAGTACGTCTTTAAACGCGATAGCGCTGGTGTTTTGCAGGCTCCCCTGATCGTCAGCAGCCAGCTCCGCCAGGTCTTGCTGCGTAATAGCAGGGTGATCTTTCGGGTTGTCACGCGTAAATAAGTAGATACCTGCCGCGATAAACAGACCGGGAATACCCAGCACGATAAAAACCATGTGCCAGCCAAATGCCCCGATGATGCTTGCCGCCACAACTACCGCCAGCGCTGGGCCTAAGGTGTTAACCGTTGACTGAATCGCCGTGGCGCGACCACGCTCTTTCGACGGGAAATAGGTTGATATCATCTTCCATGAGGCCGACGGGAAACATCCCTCACCGATACCAAAGAAGAATCGTACTGCTAACATCAGCGGCAGCGTCAGCACAGCGCCGGTTAAGCTGGTGAACACAGACCACCATGCAATACCAATGGCCATGATTTTGCGCGAGCCAAATTTATCCGCCAGTAATCCACCGGGAATTTGAAACGCAGCATAACCAATAAAAAAGGCGCTAATAATTAAACCTTGTTGAGTCGTATCAAGATTTAAATCTTTGCCAATATAAGGGAGCGAAACGCTCATCACCATTCTGTCGAGAAAAGAGAGCAGCCACGCCAGCCAGATCAGGGTCAGGACGGTATATCTTGCTTTCCAGGTCTTGGGTTTACCTGAAGGTAAAGACGTTTGTAGGTTCATTGTGATGTCCTTAGGGTGTAGTGATCTACCGCGGCCATAAATAGTCGCGATAGATCCATGCGTGTTTAGCGTTATTTATTAATATTGTTTTCTAATAACCGTACCGCTACAGGCATAACTTTCCGTGCCATTGATTAAGGCAATGCGCCCATTAACCATGACAATTTCAATCCCTTCCGGGTACTGATTGGGTTCCACAAAAGTGCCTTTATCCGTAATTGTGTTCGGATCGAACATCACAATATCCGCTGCATAACCCACCTTCAGCAGTCCGCGATCCTGCAAACCCAATACTTCAGCAGGTTTTCCCGTCATCTTGCGGATTGCCGCTTCCCAGCTCAGACATCCCTCTTCACGGACATATTTACCGAGTACGCGAGGGAATGCGCCAAACACGCGCGGGTGCGGTTTGCCAGCCCCCATTAAGCCGTCGGTACAGACGTTTTGCTCAGGTCGACAGAGAAACTTAATCACGTGCTCTTCGGTACCGTAGAAGTCGACCATCCCCACGGCGTTTTCCTCTTCAAAGAGCAGATCGAAGGTGGCGTTGTACGGATCTTTTCCGCGCAGCTCGCCCAACTGGACGAGGTTCAAACCGACAGCATCCTGATTTTTTGCCGTTTTCACGCTGGTGACAAAAATCTGGTCCAAGCCGGCAAAATCGATAAAGTTATCCCAGCCAGGAATACCCTGCTGAATATCATCAATCATTTTGGCGCGCAGTTCGGGCGAGGCGAGACGCTCAAGTAATTTGTCCGTACCACCGGAGTGAACCCAGGGCGGCAGGATCACGCCAAGCATCGTACTGCCCGCCACATACGGATACTGGTCGAAAGAGATACGAATTCCCTCTTCCTGCGCCTGTTCCAGCATGCCCAGCATCTGGTCGATCAGCCCCCAGTTTTTCTTGCCGCAAACCTTCATATGCGAAATATGTAGCCAGACGCCAGTGGCTTTGGCGATATCAATCAGTTCCTGGGTTGAGTTGATAATATCGTCAGCTTCACTGCGCTGATGCACCACAAAGATCCCGTCATATTTCGCCGTGACCTTACACAGTTCAATCATTTCGGCAGTATCACCAAAGGCGCAAGGCATATAGATAAGTCCAGTGGAAAGTCCAAATGCTCCAGCCTTTAGCTCCCGCTCAAGGACTTCACACATCTTCGCCACGTCTTCACGGGTTGAAGGACGCCCATCCAGACCCATCGCTTCCATGCGCACGTTGCCATGAGGAACTAAATACGCGAGGTTTGTCGCCGGATGACGCGATGCCAGCAGATTGAGATAACCGTCTGTATTTTTATATTTCCAGTCAATTTTGTCGGTGTCACCGTCCAGCCCGGCGATATTTTTACGCCAGGCTGGAATATATTCTTCAGGTAGCGGTGCTAAGGCGACGCCGTCCTGGCCCAACAGTTCGGTGGTAATACCCTGACGAATTTTTGCCGACAGCGCGGGGTTAATAATGGCCGACAGGTCAGAGTGCGTATGGGTATCAATAAAGCCAGGGCAAATAATTTTTCCTGTTGCATCAATTACCTGTTCATTGATGCCAACCTCAATTTGACCGATTTCGACAATACGTCCTTCATCAACCATCACATCGGCAATCCTGCCTTCACTGCCCGTCCCATCGATTACATTTCCGTTTTTGAAAATGGTTTTCATCGTTATTCTCCATGGCGGTGCTGCTGAGCGACACCGCCTGTAAGGTAAGAGGTGGTTATCTTTATTTTTATTGGCGATAGAGTGTCTGGATGATGCTGTAATAGCCGCTGGCCGAGCCGGTTAACTGATCGATCTCGATATACTCATCAATGGTGTGTGCCAGGTTTTCTCGTGAAGGACCGAAGCCGATGGTTTTGATTCCCGCTTCGCCCGCATAGTGGCTACCGTTGGTACAAAATGAGTACTGCGTAATGGTTGGATTAAAGCCAGCCTCGCGAACGCCCGCCAACGCTGCCTGCACGAATTCGTCGGACTCGTCGTACACCCAGCCGGGGAAGAAACGCTCTCCCTCAATCGTGGCGCCGGTATAGCAAGACTCCTGACCCACCGCGTAGGACACTCGGGCCTTAAACTGCGGATCCTGAGCAATAAGTTCAGCAAGCGCATTTTCCAGCGGAGCAATCACGCTTTCTTTGGTTTCACCCACCAGCAAACGGCGATCGTAGGTTGCGCGACAGTAATCCGGTACCACCGAGGCTCCCGGGTACGGCGAAGATTTAATGTCGGTCAGTTCCAGAATGCCAGGCCCCAGAACCGGATGCGTCGGCGGCGTGATCGTGCGAATTTTGTCGATCAATTGCGCCATTTTGTACACCGCGTTAATCCCCGCCTGTGGGTTAGCGGAGTGCGCGGGCTTACCAAAGGTTTCGACCACAATCTCAGCACGGCCACGCTGACCAATTTTCAGGTTTAACTCGGAAGCTTCACCGATGATCACGTAGTCTGGCTTATAGCGCTCGCTGACCAGACGGGCAGCAATACCTTCAAAACACTCTTCATGCACGATGCACGCAACGTAGATTTTCCCGGCAAAATTTCGCTGATTGTCCTGACCGAAAAAGCCCACGGCGGAGATCATCGCCGCCACGGCACCTTTCATGTCAGTTGTGCCGCGACCATAAATTTTGCCATCTTCAATATCGCCGCCGTATGGATTGCAGGACCACTTCTCTTCGTTCACCGGTACGGTATCGATATGTCCATCGAGAACCAGCGTTTTCCCCGGCTGGTTGCCGACAATGCCGCCAACAATGTTGCCGTACTTATCAACGTGGATGTCATCGAATTGGTAATGCTGCATCATTGTTTTTATGGCATTAACCACTTCCCCTTCCTGACCGGAATAACTTTTTTGTTGGATCAGCGCCTGACAGTTTTTAATGACTTCTTCAATGCGGTTTGCAGATAACATGGGTTTCTCCGTTATATCTCTCAATCAGGGAATTATTTGTTGATGCCCGGGTACTGACCGCCCCAGACAATATCCAGATATTGTTGCGGGTCGGTATCCCCTTCAGTGCTGACTAACAGCACACGAGAGTGCGCATCCAGCCCCAGTTGCTCACGCGTTTGCGCCAGTTCAGGCGAGGTCATCAGCAGCGCCAGCAGACCGGTAGTAACCGCACCTGACTCACCCGAAATAATCTGTGGATCACCTGCCAGCGGGTTACCCAACATGCGCATGCCCAACGCTGCAACTTCATCAGGACAGGAGGCAAATGCGTTGGCATAATCGCGCAGCAGTTTCCAGCCGATACTGTTCGCCTCACCGCAGGCGAGACCGGCCATCACGGTTTGTAAATCACCGCCCACCGCAATGGCATCCCCCTCTTTCGAACGGGCTGAGCGGTAGAGGCAATCGGCAATTAACGCTTCAGCGACGATCACTTTCGGGCGATTCTCCCCCCAGGCTGCCGTCACCATTCCCTGAACCATTCCGGCAAACGAGCCGACGCCTGCCTGCACAAAAATGTGCGTCGGCGCAACCTGATGCAGCTGATCTATCGCCTCCAGCATCAGCGTGCCGTAGCCCTGCATAATCCACTGCGGGATCTTTTCGTATCCTTCCCACGCGGTATCCTGCACCACTATCCAGCCATACTTTTCGGCCTGCTCTGCGGTCATACGAACCGCATCGTCGTAGTTCATATCGACAATCTCAGCGGTAGCGCCTTCGTTACGGATAGAGGCCAGACGTTGCTGCGAAGAACCCTTCGGCATATAAACCACGGCGTTTTGCTTCAGTTGGCGCGCCATCCATGCCACGCCGCGACCGTGGTTGCCATCAGTAGTAGTGGCAAACGTGACGGTTTGCAGATCGTGGCGTACCTCTTCGCTGGTCATCACGTCAAACGGCAGTTCGCTGATATCCTTACCAACTAATTCAGCGATATGGCACGCCATCGCATAGGAGCCACCCAGCGCTTTAAAGGCTTTCAGGCCAAAACGCTGAGATTCATCTTTGAGGCAGATATTTTTAACGCCCAGTTTTTGTGAAAGCGCCGGTAGCGTATACAGCGGCGTCGGCGCGTAACCCGGAATAGACCGATGAAAATTCAACGCTTTTACCAGTTCCTGGCGGCTAAACGGTGCCAACGGCGCGTTCGGATGTTCGGTAAACGGTGTCTGGTTAATAAAAAATGATAAGTTTTCCTGCATCATAAAACCTCATTGTCCTGGTATTTCATTCCCTGTAATCGGTGCAATACAGAGATATTTCCGTTATCGGTATTGGCAATAGAGCAAAATGCTTACCAGCTTTTTATTAACCGAGTAAATTCTTATGAATATTTTAATAAAGGCTTTAATTTCAATAAATTAAATAGAAATAAAAATTGACACCAAAAAATATCACTGCGTCAGTTTATCGCCTCATTTTGATAAATTCTCATTATTGATAAATAGTGTGATCGCTGAAGATAAAATAAGAAAAACATCCAAAAACAGCGTGATAGATTGATTTTTCGCAAATCATTTTTGCATTGCTTCGCCTATTTATCATTTTCCTTGAGAAATGCGACACACTGCCGGAGAAGTACCATGATTTCAGTACTCAGCAATATTCAGGATGATATATGCAATTATGCCGACGCTATTTCTGGCATAACGGGCACGGACGTTGAAATCATTGATGAATCTTTAATGCGCATCGCGGGTACCGGGAAATATCGGCATATGCTCAATGAGAACGTGGCCAAAAATGGCTACATCTATCGTCACGTTTTGCAGGTGCGAGAAACGGTACTGATCAAAAATCCCGGCGAGCATCCGCTGTGCCAGTTATGTGAAAAACACCACTACTGTTCTGAAATGCTGGATTTGAACGCACCAATTTTTCTCAATAATCGCGTGATTGGCGTGATCGGGATTATTTGCTCAACCCAGGCACAGCGTGACACGTTACTGAGCCAGATTGATAAATTTGTCACCTTTATTGAGCAAATCGCCGTAATGATCTCCAGTAAGGTCTTTGAATGCCTGGAGCGTTTACGCGCGCAGGAAACGCTTGGCGCATTTCGGCGTCTGATCGATGCTATGGACCGCGGCGTGGTGGCAATTGATGGCAAGGGTCTTATCTGGCATGCCAATCATTCAGCCGATCGCATCCTCAACCGTGAGGTTCAGGGATTACCACTGACCATTGAAACAACCGGGGATAGCCTGTATGGCGATGAAGAAGCGTGGCTGACGCTTGAAGGTCAGAAACATCATGTACTGTGCAAACAAATTTCGCTCTCCTCACAGGATAACGATCGCTTAACCATGGTTATCTTTCGTGATGCACACGACTACCTGAGTAACCTTACTCCATCCCCTTATGAGTCCGACATGCAGGTGCGACTGATTGGTCACTCACCCTCAATGGAGCAACTCAGAAGCACCATCGGTAAAATCGCCAACAGTTACGCCAGCGTGCTCATCACCGGGGAAAGTGGTTCGGGGAAGGAGGTCGTGGCTTTTGCCATTCACCAAAGCAGTCCACGTAAAGCCGCGCCTTTCGTGACAATCAACTGCGCGGCTATCCCCGAACAACTGCTGGAAAGCGAACTGTTTGGTTATGTTCGTGGCGCATTCAGCGGGGCCGATCCCAAAGGACGAATGGGAAAATTTGAACTGGCCAACGGCGGCAGCCTGTTTCTGGATGAAATTGGCGATATGCCGTTGCATCTGCAGGCTAAGCTGCTCAGGGTCTTGCAGGAAAAGGCGATCACCCGCGTTGGCTCTAATAACACCATCAATATTGATGTGCGCATTATTGCCGCGACCAACAAAAACATTAATGCGATGGTGGAGAATAATCAGTTTCGCGAAGATCTTTTCTATCGCCTGAACGTGGTCCCTCTGGTACTTCCTTCCCTGCGTGAACGCCGGGCTGATATCGCGGTCCTCGCACAGTATTTTGCCGATGAGTTCTCGGTCAGTTACCAGCGACCACCGCAAAAACTGCCTGATGACGTTATTAACCGCCTTTATGCCTGGCACTGGCCGGGCAACATTCGTGAATTACGCAACGTGATCGAATACATTTTTGTGATGCGCGGAGAAGCCGCCGGGATCAACGCCAGCCATCTTCCCCCTTACCTGCTCACCGCCGCTGACGGTAGAAAAACGACGATGACCGCGCAACCCCGTCAGCTTGCCAGCAAAGGAAAACAGGCGGAAAGGGAAGCTATCGAAAACGTCATCCAGCGATTCGGCTCAAGCGTTGAGGGGAAAAAACAAGCCGCGACAGAACTGGGGATCAGCATTGCCACGCTCTATAGAAAAATAAAACTGTACGGTTTGTGAGCCTCCCCCTCTTAACGAAGAGGCTCACGTAAAACCATACTGTGCAACCGAGCGCGTTACAGGGCCGATTGATTTCGATGCTGCTCGAAATAGCGTCTGGCCTTATCGTCAGCTTCTTTCAGAGCTGTCGGATTCAGGTTCTTCTGCGCGATATCCAGTCCATTTTGTGCATCAGAATTCCCATTAGCAAAGGCCACCGCACTCCAGATATACGCCTGAGCATAATCCTGAGTTACCCCTTTGCCTTCAAGGTACATGGTTCCCAGCATCCCCTGAGCTTCCGCATTTCCTTTTCTTGCGGCCTGTTCAAACCACTCAGCGGCTTTTTTATCATCCTGGGCAACGCCATTACCTTCTAAATACATCAAGCCAAGATCTTTTTGCGAGCCTGCATCTCCCTGGGCCGCGGCTTTCTCCAGCCACTCCACCGCTTTTTTATTGTCCTGGGCCGTTCCCTCTCCTTTTGCGTACATCATGCCAAGCATGCCCTGGGCCAGCATATCCCCTTGAAGAGCAGCCTGATTAAACAGCTCAAACGCTTTTTTGTGGTCCTGAGCCACACCAACCCCCTCGCCAAGGTAATACATCGCGCCGAGCATGCTCTGGCCCAGCGCGTCCCCTTTGCTGGCGGACTGTTTAAACAGCGCGAAAGCTTTGTCAGTATCCAGACCGACACCATCACCTTCAAAGTACTTTCTGCCCAGTAATCCCTGCGCTTTGGCATCCCCTCGTTCAGCCGCTTTACTCAATGACTTAACGGTGTTGTAGCCCTCTAATAGCGACGCCTTACTTTCAAGGAAACGCTTTGCGTCAGGATTGCCCTTCTCAACCGCACGATGGAGCCACTCAATGGCATGATAGTTTCCGCGCTCGGCAGCAATGCTTAACCACTCGACGGCCTGCTTATTGCCTTTTCCGACTTCGTTGTCAAACCACTCAATGACCTTACCGTCATACCAGCGCGCACCCTCACCATCAAAGTAGACTAAGGCGAGCAGATAACGCGCATCGAGATTGCCCTGCTCAGCCGCACGGGTCAGCCATTCAACAGCTTTCTTGTCATTCTGCTGCACGCCCTTACCTTCGAAATACAGCACACCGAGATAGTATTGGGCATCGACATTCCCCTGGGCCGCCGCTTTGCTAAACCATTCGGCCGCTTTCTTGTCATCTTTCAGGCCGCCTTTGCCCTCGTAGTACATCAGTGCAAGCAGATGCTGGGCACTCGCATTACCCTGCTCAGCCGATTTGGTCAGCCACTCGCTGCCTTTACTGAAATTCTGCTCTACCTCTTTACCTTTTAAGTACACGGTTGCAAGCACAAACTGCGCCTGCGCATTTCCCGCCTCAGCACCCTGCTGTAAAACAGCCACAGGTTCTTTATTCCACTCTTTTGCTTGTCCCTGTGAAGATCCCGCACCCCACAATATTCCGATAAAAGTGAAGGCGAGGAGAGGCCGAATGTTCATAAAACGTAATCCTTGTTAAGAAAAGGCACATAATGGAGATGCTCCAACTGCAAGCCAACTCATTTAACTGCGATTGTGATCCATGTCGGAACTATCAGATATTAACTGGGAAATGTGCAAAATATAATTCTTTGACTATGCAGGTGATCCTTAGTGAATAATGCACAACAAAAAGGCCATGTTAATAACATGGCCTTTCGTCTGGACATGGTGTTGAAACTTAATCAAACACACCATTAATAACAGCGGTGACAATCGCCGTGCTCAGTGCAATCAGCACCAGATTATCGCCAATAACCTGCCATTCATAGCCCGGGTAATACGGAAGTTGATTCAACATTGATGGCGGAACGCTCTTCCTGGCGATCCCCGGAGGAAGCGGTTTTCCTCGCGCCAGATTTTTGGCAATACCTGGAGGCAGTGACTTATAGCCCGTTAGACCGTATCTGACAGCATACTGTCTGGCCACGTTATAGCTGATGTCACTATCAACATGGTCCGGCTTACCATAATTTTTACGCTGTTCTGATTGTGCGTTATTTTTTTGGTCCGCGTGTCCTTTCTGGCTATGACCACTATTCCCCTTGTTCCCGCTATTACCATGGTTGCCACTGTTACCATTTCCGTTGCCATTACCGGGGTTAGCCAACACAGGAGTGGCACACATCGTCATCGCAGCAACGGCAACTACCGCCGCGGCCAAAGTACGGAGCCTGGACATGATGATTCCTTAAGCTGTGGATACAAATAAAAATGTACGGTATTCGCTGAATACTGGCTATCGCTTCAACTCCGATTTATGGGCAAATAAACGATGTTGCTTTGCCATGGGCTCCCCAGATTGAGCGTTTTTGAGATTACAGCTCGCCATTCCCGCTATCTCAGATCGGCAAGCGACAGGCACAGGATCTGAGTTTTTGGGAATAACTTCGCGAAAATGGAGAGAAAACGACGTTTTTTTTCGGTTAAGCTATGTTCATGCTTTGGCGTTACCCCATGGCCGGAATCACTATCCAGGAACCCAACCATAATGGCAAAAAGTACCCCGCAGCTGCCGCTCGACCCTCATATGTGTCGTAGCTATGAGAAAAAGTCGCGAAGTCCGCTGGCGCTCTATTCCGAGTATCAGCGTATGGATGTCGAACTGCGGGCGCCGCTGGCTATGACCTACAGCCACTGGCATGGTCAGGTTGAGGTGAACGTGCCATTTGATGGTGATGTGGAGTATCTTTTTAATGACGAAGTGGTGAAGAGCAAACAGGGTTTTATCACCTTGTTCTGGGCCTGTACTCCCCATCAACTCACGGATGCCGGGCACTGTAAACAGATGGCCATCTTCAACTTACCGATGCATCTGTTTTTGTCCTGGCCGCTGGACAGGGAGCTGATTAATCACGTGACCCACGGGATGGTGATTACTTCGTTGGCTTCACAGCAGCTGAGCGCGTTTGAAGTACAGCGTTGGCAGAATGAACTCAATAGCGATAACGAACAAATTCGCCAGTTAGCCATTGATGAAATCGCGCTAATGCTCAAGCGCTTTAGCCTCGCTGGCTGGCGGCCGGTACTGGGTAACAAAACGTCGCGTACCCAGAAAAACAGTATTTCACGGCATTCACAGTTTTACGTCAGCCAGATGCTGGAGTTTATTGCCGCCAACTGCGACAAACAGCTTACGGTTGATGCTATTGCCGAACACGTTAAGCTCAATCCCAATTATGCGATGGGTATTTTTCACCGGGTGATGCAACTTACGATGAAACAGTATATTACCGCGATGCGCATCAACCATGTGCGGGCTTTACTCAGCGATACGGATAAAACAATTCTGGATATCGCTACAATTGCAGGATTTCGCTCCAGCAGTCGATTTTACAGCTCGTTCCATAAATACGTCGGCATGCCGCCACAGCAGTATCGCAAATTGAGTCAACAACGCCGACATCATTCACCTTATGCCGAGGGGTAATTTATTCACCAAACGTTCTCTTACCTTACTACTAAAATATAAGCACCAGAATAGCAGGTCAAAAAAGATAATCTGCAGCAGTTAATAAAATAGGGTTCAGCCATGAGCTCTGGCAACTATGTTACTCAGACATGAGTGACCTGTAGCAGGTATTTATTTGACGTGTTCAACCATTAATGATTGGGATGGAATTATGGAATTAAATAACTGTACCGCCAACAACAGAAAGCCATTGTCTTTCTTTTGGTCAGTTTTACCCATGGTAGTCATGCTGGGCGGGATTAGCATCGGATATTTTATCTTCAATATTCGTGCTGAACCCATGATCCTGATGGGAACGGCAACCGCCTCGTTTATCGCCATCGCTCACGGCTACACGTGGGATGACATTCTACAATCTATTTGCAATAAAATATCTGAAGCGCTGCCGGTCATATTAATCGTCGCCAGTATCGGTTTCTTAATTGGCGCATGGATGGTGTCAGGCACTATTCCAATGATGATTTATTATGGTTTGAAGTGGATTAATCCGCAGTATTTCTATATTTCGGCATTTATGCTGGGAGCACTAATCTCAGTATGCACCGGTACCTCCTGGGGTTCTATCGGGACCGTTGGTATTGCCATGATTGGTGTAGCGATTGGTCTGAATGTCTCGCTGCCCATTGCCGCTGGTGCCATTGTTTCAGGCTGCTGGTTTGGTGATAAGCTCTCACCGGTTTCTGATTCAACCAACATGGCTGCACTGGCTGCCGGGGTAAACCTGTACTCGCATATCGGCCACCTGCTGTGGACTACCGGCCCGGGTTTTATTATCTGCTGCGTCGTTTACAGCTATATGGGCATGGGCATTGATGCCTCGTCCAGCGCGCCTGAAAACATTACCAACTTGATGAATTCTATTGGTCAGATTTATCACTTTAATATTCTGCTGCTACTCCCGCCGATCATCGTTTTATATGGCTCACTGTCAAAAAGACCGCCCATTCCGATGCTCTTTTTATCTACGATAGTCTCAATGATTTTGGCGTTAGTCTTTCAGCAATTCACGGCATCCTCTGTCGGCGAATCCGTGGTCAGTGGCTTTAAGCTCGCAATGCTTACCGGAGATAATCTGCCGACACTGTCTTCCGATGTTTCCCGCTTACTGGAGCGAGGCGGCGCTATTTCAATGTTTAGCAGCTTCGTTACCGTTTTCAGCGCCTTCAGCTTTGCCGGGGCAATGAGTGCAACAGGCTCGTTGCACACCGTGATAAACGCGCTGACAAAAGGCGTTAAATCCACATTCCGCCTGGTGGCTACCACGATTGTGACGACATTTACCATCTGTGCCTGCACGGCAAATGGGACCTTACCGTTGCTGCTGTGCGGTGATGCCTTTAAAGAGGAGTACAAAAAACGAGGTCTTGCGGCAAAAAACCTCTCGCGAACCACTGAAGATGCCGGAACCGTTGTCGAACCGATTATCCCCTGGTCTGCCTCAGGCGTTTATTGCGCCACTATGCTGGGCGTTGCCACGCTTGATTACTTGCCCTGGGCAATCCTCTGTTACAGCGGTGTCATCTTTGCCCTACTGTGGGCGGCAACCGGTATTGGCATTGCTAAATATGAGCCCAATGAAGCCACTGAGAATATGGTTGAGCAAAAATCATAAACGACTAAATAGCTAAATATTAGCTATCACCAGGGTAAATTAAACATATCCATTAGATATACATAAACATTCTTCGCTTTTGCGTTGCTTACACTATTTTCAGAGACTTTCCAGGAGTCAACAATGTCTTTGTTTGATGATATTGTCACAAGGGATGTTAATTGTCGCAAATACGGGCAATTACAACAGATGTACGGTACCACCGATGTATTACCGCTGTGGATTGCAGATATGGATTTTGCGACACCAGAGCCAATCATGAGCACGCTGCGTTCGGTGGTCTCGCAGACTGTGCAAGGCTATAACCTGGATTATCCACAATGGAAAGAATCTGTTATTCATTGGTATGCACAACAGTATGATGCCGATATCAAGGCACACTGGTTACATTTTATTCCCGGTGTTATAAAAACTATCGTACTCTCTTTAATGGCGCTTACCCGTCCAGGCGATAATATTTTAACCTGTACGCCAATCTATGATCCCTATCCTAATCTGGTAAGCACCAGCGGTAGGAATTTGATTCAGACGCGCCTCATTGAGAAAAACGGGCACTATGAATTTGACTGGCATGATTTCAGCGAGAAACTCAAGCAGTGCAAAATGTTTTTGTTCCCTTCACCGCATAATCCAGGTGGAATGGTGTGGTCGCGGGAAACGTTGGAAAAAATAAGCCACTATTGCCAGCAGGCTGGCGTCATCATTCTGTCTGATGAAGTGCATAGTGATTTAACCCTGCCAGGAAAGCGCCATTTGCCGTTTTTCACTGTTGATGAAGCGCCAGATAGTCGGTCAATCGTGCTTACTTCCATCAGCAAGACCTTCAATACGGCGGCGATCCAGGGCGGAATTGCCATTATTAAGAATGATGAATTACGCCATCAGTTCTACCACTTTCTGGATAACTGCTACCTTGCCGAGACGCATTCATTGCAGCAGGCGGCCATTTACAGCGCCTTTACCCATTGCGCCGACTGGCACCAGAAATTATTGGTCTATCTGGCCGACAATGTAGCGTTTGTAAAAAGTGAAATCGAAAAGTACTGTCCCTTGATTTCCATTGTGTATGGCGGCGCGTCGTATCTTCTGTTTCTGAATGCGGAAAAAATGGATCTCAGCGATGAGCAGCTAAGCGCTTTTTTTGTGCATGACGCCAGGCTTGGCCTGTCACCTGGGGCGCAATACGGTCCCGGTGGAGAGGGGCACATGAGGCTCAACGTGGGCTGCCCCCGCCCGGTACTGGTAGACGCGATGAACAGGCTAAAAGCGGCATACCAGAAATGGCAGAACGCATAGCGTACATCACACGATTTGCCCTGCCACGGTGGGGCAAAATTATCCAAAGATGTTGCTGAACTGCTATAAAGTCTTTCTCTTCTGTCGGCTGGTGTTAAACTGGAAAATGTGATCTTCATCATAACCTGCTTAAACAGAGACAAGAGACACTGCTATGCAACATATCATCGAGGGCTTCCTCAACTTCCAAAAAGAGATTTTCCCTCAACGCAAGGAACTCTTCCGCAGCCTGGCATCCAGCCAGAATCCTAAGGCACTTTTCATCTCCTGTTCCGATAGCCGCCTGGTTCCAGAACTCGTTACTCAGCAAGATCCAGGACAGCTTTTCGTTATCCGCAACGCCGGTAATATCGTACCGTCATTTGGTCCGGAACCAGGTGGTGTATCCGCAACCATCGAATACGCGGTTGTCGCACTTGGCGTAACGGATATCGTCATCTGCGGTCACTCCAATTGTGGCGCGATGAAAGCCATTGCCGATAGCCAGCCCCTGGATCCGATGCCCGCTGTCGCTCACTGGCTGCACTATGCCGATGCCGCGAAAGCCGTGGTCGATAAAAAAACCTGGGATAACCCAATCGATAAAGTTAACGCCATGGTGGAAGAGAACGTTATCGCACAGCTTAACAACATTAAAACGCATCCTTGTGTCGCGGTTGGGCTGCGCAATAATGCGCTTCGTCTGCACGGTTGGGTGTATGACATCGAAAGCGGTGAAATCCGTACCCTGGATAAAAACAGCAAAACCTACGTTTCCCTTGCAGATAACCCGCAGGTGCATTTCGAGTAATTCCCCCACTGGAGCAAGGATGCTCTGGACATCTCCTCTCCCTATTTCTGTTAGTGGACAAAACAGGGGCTTGCGACTAGTTTTAAAGTAGCCACTGGTGTTCCACATCGGTTTTCGCACATTTATACAACATTGCGGCAGGCTCATTCACTGAGTCGCAAACAGCTGTTCATACATGGTGCAGGCGATAAAAAGGAGCAGGTGCAGATGCAAACAAAAATAAAAAGAATAATGGATAAGTTATTTTATCATGAGTCGTGGGACATCATGCTTATTAAGGATAATGGTACACACTCATTCCCCGACAACACTCTGGAGATATTAAGCAAATCCACTGCGCAGCAGTTAAAAAAGAAATATACATTTCAGGCCGATCCTTTTCTGATTGAAAAAGACGATAAACTGTATGTTTTCTATGAAGCTCTTAGCTTCCGCAACTCAAAAGGCACGCTACGATGTCGCGTTCTAGACCGTGAACTGGTTGAACTTGAAGATATTAGGCTTGAAGGCTTTGACGACTTAAAGTGTCATTTGTCATTCCCTTATCTGATACATATCAACGATCAACTGTTCATGATCCCCGAGTCTTCAGAAAGAAAAGAGGTAATACTGTTTCAGTCAATTGAGTTCCCTGCACGCTGGAAGCAAGTTAAAGTTTTAATCTCTGATACCAAATTAACCGACAACGTATTTATCTCAATTAATGAAACCTGTTATCTGTTGTCCACCACGATGGATAACGAAATAATTATTCATTCCGCAGATCATATTTATGGACAATGGCAGCGGATTACCCCCTCATTGAAGGTGAGCAATCCTCATCATCGAGGTGCAGGTGCCTCCTATCTGGTCGAAAATAAAATGTACTTCCTTACACAGGAGTGCACACCTGAAACTTATGGAAAATCAATATATATCAAAGAATTAGTGACACTAAACGACGCTAATTTTGTTGAAACTCTGATCGAACAAATCAATTCGTCGATCAACCATAGTGACGGCGTCCACACGCTGAACTTCTCAAATAACTATATTGTTTATGATACAAAAATAAACAAATTCAGCTTTTTATCTATACTTAAAAAAATATCTTATAAATGCATGGTGAGGTATCGCAACTATTACCTTACCAAACGTAACCAATAACGCGTTCTCTATGGTACTGGCGTGAATCAATCCCCGTTTATCTGGAGTCTGTATGGCAATTCTTGTCACTGGTGGTGCAGGTTATATTGGTTCACATACTGTGTTAACGCTACTGGAAAGAGGCGATGATGTCGTAGTCATCGATAATCTGGCGAACGCCAGCAGAATCTCGCTGGACAGGGTCGCGGAACTCACCGGAAGAGAGCCCATTGTCTATATCGCCGATGTTCTCGACAGGCAGGCATTAAAAAACATTTTCGCCGACCATAACATCACCGATGTCATTCATTTTGCGGGACTCAAATCGGTTTCAGAGTCGATAAAAGAGCCCCTCGCCTACTATGAAAACAACGTTACCGGAACGCTGGTTTTACTGGATGAGATGCTGGCCGCTGGCGTTAATCGTTTCATTTTTAGCTCATCTGCGACGGTATATGGTAATCCAGAAAGCGTACCACTGAGCGAGCAATCACCTACGGGCGGCACCACCAATCCGTACGGTACGTCTAAGTTGATGGTCGAACAAATTCTGGCCGATTTCTCACGTGCACAACCCGATTTTCGCATTACCTGCCTGCGCTATTTCAACCCGGTTGGCGCCCATCCATCGGGTCGGATTGGTGAAGATCCTAACGGTATCCCTAATAACCTGGTTCCGTATATCTCCCAGGTCGCGATTGGTAAGCTGGAAACCGTATCGGTATACGGTAATGATTATCCAACCCCTGATGGTACCGGTGTGCGTGATTATATTCACGTCATGGATCTGGCGACCGGTCATTTAGCCGCGCTGGATTGCCAGAACAAAGGCGCGGCTTACAAAGTGATTAATCTCGGTACCGGTGTTGGTTATTCCGTGATTAATCTGATTGAGGCGTTTGAAAAAGCGGCGCAGACAAAAATAAACTATCAGTTTGTCGCCAGAAGACCCGGAGATATTGCCGAATGTTGGTCTGACCCATCGCTGGCATACAAAGAGCTAGGTTGGAAGGCCATCTATAACCTTGATGAAATGATGCGTGACACCTGGAACTGGCAAAAAAATAACCCGAATGGGTATCAAATTTAATGTTCTCAGCAGCGAGCCTGACCGTCAGGCTCGCTGCTGTGTCTGACTAGCGTACCGTTATTGTTGACACCCGGTACCAGCCGCTGCTCTGTTTCCCTTCATTGGCAAAGTTAATTCTCGCCGCACCCGACTTATCCAGCATCGCAACCTCAATCGCGTATTGCCCTTTCGCCAGTCGGCCTGGCATAGATAACGCATAACTGACCTGATACTTACCGGGGAGCCAGCGGCGAATATCCTCCGCGGAATTCCCCTGTGCCACCACCTTATTGGCGCTGTCTACGACCCGGAATGCCAGCATGTATGGCAGATAAATCGGTGCGATACCCTCATTGTACCAGGTACTGTTTAATGTCAGCGTTTGTCCGCTGTCCCACACGGACTCATGGCTCAGGGACGCAAGGCGAAATCGATAGCCCAATTTGGTCAGCGCATCGTCGACAATCGGTCGATAGTCGCTGGGTATCGTTCTCGATTTCAGGTTAATGGTACTGGCGTGCTGCTTGACCGCCCAGTCAAAAATCCCCTGCACTTCAGCACGTGTATAGTGAAAGGTGTTCTTCCAGTCCTGCATATACGAGCAGATCTCCAGACTCACCGGCGCACGTTTCCAGGCATCGTTGAACCCTGAATAACTCTGCTGCGCAGCCAGCAATCGCTGCGGGTAATCATCAGCCATATGGTTCCAGGAGTCCGAAAATACGCGCAGGTCCCCCCAACAGTCCGCACGCCACCCAGCCCCACGCGCCACCGCATTCGCCAGACTTTGACCGCCGCTTATCAGCATGGTTTTTGGCGTCACCGGAAAAGCAGAAAAGTGCATCGCGACGTAGCGATCCAGTTGCGCCGTGGTGTATCGCTCCAGTAATGGCTTCAGGTGCGGGAAGTTGCTGTTATGCCATTCTCCCCACGATCCCACCATGCCAATATCAACAAACGCGAGATTCTCATTACCATCGTAGCGTTTACCAAATGCGTTCAACAGACGCTGGCTGTATTCAATAAACAGAGGATCGTCTAAATCCGGGGCAAATGTCTTTTTATCCGGCGTCCAGGTTCCTTTCACACCTTTTTTAATCAGCCAGTCAGGTATTTGCGAACCGCTTTCCGGCTCTGCCAGAGCCATAAATCGTAGCCCGACATTCATCGCAGGACGATGTGCCGCCGCGTATTTGAAGGCATCATCCACCAACGCAAAATTGTACTGGCCTTCGACTGGCTCCAGATCCCGCCAGTAAAAACGCTCGTATTCAAATCCGGTATTGGGATAGTCCGCCAGCCCCAGCGTTTCACCGTATCCCTGATGAAAACTTGCCACGCCAATCCCCGGATTGGTTAACGGGCCCGTCAATGCTTTGGGGGTAACGGTCGTCAATGCGGCCATAACCGTCAGCGGGAAAAACATGCACAACAACGCACAAACCCATTTACGCTTCATCGCAATGACGTCCTCCACCAATTTGTTAACACTAGCGGTCTTTCAGGCTTAACCACCAGTCCCAGATACCTACGTGAAAATTTTGGAACACATCAATACCTAACGCGGATTTGATCATATACAGCGTCAGCAATATGCAGCAGGTGACGAATAGCACGGCAATCAGCAGCAAAAAAGTGAGCAACATTCTCGACAGGGTTGATTCCTGGCGATGCTGGCGGCGTAAATCTCTGCCAAACAAAAAAACCAGATAATAACGCTTACTGAAAAAAGGAAAGCTTCTGCGAATATCGATCTGATGCCGCGAAGTCAGGGTTGTAGCAAGGAGCGCTTTTTCCACCCCTTCTTTTTGTTCAGGGGTCAATTCCTCCGCTATCCGCTCATCAAGGTGAGCGTAAAACCGTTCGATGGCAGGAGGACGATTTTGAGGACTGGTCAAAATTAACCTATATCTTTATCAATGGAGTGGTAGACGTTAACCGTCTTTTTGGCGATTTCATGCCAATTGTAGTTTTGCAAATATACACCATAGTCCACGCTATTTGCTGTTGCCCCTTGGCCTAATTTTTCAGCCAGACCGGTTACATCTCCCACCTTAAAATAGTCCTCGGCGGGCAGTTGAACTTCAAGGTTAGCCGGAATATCACTGACGACGGCCGGAAGAGAAAATGACATTGCCTCCAGCAGCGCAATAGGCAATCCTTCATGGTATGAGGGCATCACAAACAATTTAGCCTGCGAAAACACCGCCTGAAGTTCGTCACCACGTAAAAAACCAGTCATCACAACACCTGGCGTGTCGGCGGCAAGCTTTTTGAGGCGCACGCTGTATTCGGTCGGATGATCCGCATCGCCAATTAACACTAACGGCATGGTCAAACCACTGTGTTGATAAGCGGCGATGGCATCATGCATCCCTTTTTCTTCCACAAACCGCCCAACCACCACGAGGTAGTTTTTCGGCTGCAGCCCAAAGCGGGAGAGCGTATTGTCGATGGTAAGCTGTGATAATAACCTCGGCTCGTTCACGCCATTGTGAATTAAATGCGCATCATAGCGACCGTGTTTTTTCTGGATCAGTTGATTAATAACGTCAGAAATCACAATCACCTCGTTGGCATATCTCACCGCCCAACGCTCACCCAGCAACAATATTTTTTTGGCTACAACCCCCCATTTCTGGCGATCGTAATCGGGCCCGTGGTGGGTAAAAACCACCTTTTTACCCATCACGCGTAAGAGTGGGATCACAAGGCCGGGGCCGATAGCATGGACATGCACAATATCCGAATGGTCGATACATGTCCTAAACGCCGCTAAAACGGAATGGACAATCGCTTCCAGCGAGCGCTTTTTGGGTGCCCACAGCGCGTAGGTTTCGACTTTCTTATATACCGATCGTTTGTAATTTACATATGGCGAGCGAGCGATCACGCAAATATCCACGTCGAACTGCTGTTTAATGGCAGGATAAAGATTCTGACAGTGTGTCTCCACACCGCCCAATACATCGGGAATACCACGCGTTCCAAAAACCGTTATTTTTTTACTCATACTATGGCCTGCTCAGCAGTTCTTTATACAGCGCCTGTAGGGTATCCATATGTTTACTCAGCGCATATTTTTCACTCAACCGTGCACGTCCATGTAAACCCATATTCCTCGCCTTATCAGGCGAGTCGGCCAGAGCGTCCATCGCATTGGCTAACTCCTGCGCATTGCCCGGTTCGAATAAAATCCCTTCGATACCGTCACGAATTTGTTCCGGTATACCGCCGATGCGCGACCCGATAACCGGCTTGCCTAAGGACATCGCTTCTAATATCGCCATAGAACAGTTTTCATAGCATTCTGAAGGCAGGATCACCGCTCGCGCATGCTTAATAAGGTTGTCGAGGGCTTCCCCTTGTTGCACATAACCTAAAAACTCAACATCAGGGTATTTGGCGGCTAATTCATCATGCAACGGACCGTGCCCCACAACTTTCAGCGGCGCTTTGTTCTGCATTTTTTTATGCGCTGCCAACAACGTTGCCACGCCCTTTTCACGGCTCAGACGGCCAAAGTACAGCATATAGCCCTCATCGCTCACTTCAGCCAGGGGACGGCTGTCATCAACGCCATTGACGATGACATCAATGCGCGAATTTGGCAGCGTGCGCAGCAAGACACCGCGTAAAAAAACGCTTGGTGAAACAATCACATCCAGTGCCTGATAGTTTTGTGCAATGTACTGCCAGGTTGCCTCCAGGGAGAGCAGTAAACTTTTTGAGGCTGAACCTTCCTGACAACGATACCTGAAGGCATTGAAAACCGTTCCGGTAATACAGGAATCACACACTTTGCCGTCGCGCAGCATGGAATACGCGGGGCACACAATCTTATAGTCATGCGCAGTCAGCACCGTTTTGCAGCCAAAATTGCGCGCAACTTTAATCAACGCCGGTGTTAACTGATGGTAGATGTTGTGAAAGTGGACGATATCCGGGCGCTCTTTTTCTAATAGCGCCAGCATTTTTTTGCAGGCCTGCGAATTATGAATAAAGTTAACCGCCGTTTTGATACCACCCAGCAGATTGCTCGCTTTGTGGTAGTCCACATTACTGACGAAATAATCCGCATAGTCCGAGGGGAAATTATTCTCATGCTGCATAGAGAAATCAATAACCTGCACTCCGGCCTGTTTCAGCATATCGCGCTCTTGAAAATAAACCGTTTCCGCGCCGCCTTTGATGAAAAAAAACTTGTTAACCAATAATACTTTCATGGCGCCTGCCCCGGTTATTCATGAATGATTTTACTGTTAGGCGGAGTCAGCGGATCGCGTACCGGATAAAAAATACCTTTGATCAGCCCCGCTGAGCGTACGATTAAATTAATAACGCTTTGCAGCCCATCTGTTAACGAGCGGTTTTGCACAATCTTCAACAAAGCAAACGCCAGTAATGGTAGAAGCGCAACGGCAAACACATTGATATTTAAACTGAGCATCGCCACAAATAAGAGAATAAGGTAGAGCGCAAATACCGCCTCATTCTTCACGATGTTGAATGACTGGGAAAACCAGGGTTTCCCCCAACTACAACGCAAAAGCTCACCTGGCGCCTGGTAATAACCGCTGGTCCAGCGCCGCGCCAGCATCTTAAACGTCGGCAGCGTATGTGACGTATGGCTGAAGTAAGGAATATCCAGACGCCGCAGTTTATAGCCTGCTTCGATTAAACGCAGGCCCAGTTCAGCCTCTTCATACGCGTGCAAATTACGGTTAGTCAGATAACCAATTTTTTCAATTGCCGACCGACGATACAGCCCACCGCCCCCCAGATGATCGCTATCCCCGAGTGGATAGATTTTATTAATGCGTTGCTTACGCGATTTAAACTCATAGTTTACGGCATCATCCATTTCAACGGTTCCCGCAACGCCTGCATATTCTGGTTCGGCCTGCAAAAACGCGACGGCCTGATCCACAAAGCCCTCCTCCAGCTCCATATCGCCGTCCATCAACAACAGATATTCCCCTTCACTATACAGATAACCTAACTGGTGCCCGACGCCACAGCAGCGATCGCCAGGGTCAGTTAAGGACACTACGGTCACCCCTTTATCGATCGCAAGCTGTTGGGTGTTATCCGTTGACAGACTATCTGCCACAATAATTTTGTGTGGATAATCAATAAGCTGCTTACGGATACTGTCAATCGTCTTCTCAATACATTTAGATTCATTGAGTGTTTTAATACTCACTGAAATAAACGGTTTTTGGTCCATACAATTACCCTACGCAGCGAAGGACGGTTCGACGAATCACTAAACTTGATCCTAGTGATAAATAGAACAGGAATTGTAACATCGGTGTAATCATCAGTATCTGGCTATAAGGTAAGCTAATTAAGCAACCAATCGCAAAAGCGTTAAACGCCGGTGCAAAGCTCAATAACTGGAGATCCTGCTGGTCCAGTTGTTCAAGCGTCAGTAATGGCTTTGGCTGACAAACTTTCAGGATATAAATGAATAAGCTAATAAAGAGCAACGTGCCGATCACCCCCACTTCCCACAGCAACATACTCAGGGAAGTCGAGTCGAGAATTAAGTTGTAGATAATATTCAAAAAGCCCGGCGACACCGTACTACCACTGTTAGTTGCATTGAGTCCGTAGCCAAATAACGTTCCTGAAAGCCCCCACAGATCGTTATTTTTCAACCAGAACAGGAACGTCGTAAAGCGCCCTAACTCACCGGTAGACATAATGTAGTTCGGATCAAAGATATAGCTTAAGGAGTCGATAAAAATACTTAACGAGCTTTTCGACGGATCGCCGCCGAACGCCGTAGAATAATAGTATGCGAGGATCACAATCGACAGGCTAATAAGCAACAGCATTCCCGCCACAATAACTAACAACGTCTTCAGATTGACCTTACTAACGTCTTTGACGTAGCTCGGTGAAAGCCACACCCACGCCAGGAATATAGGCGATAGCAGGATGACAAACTTCACTTCACCAATGATGCATAACCCGATACCGAGAACAATATGCAGCGCCATGGACTTGAACGTGGTGAGCCCATGCTTATATTCGGAGACTTTTAACAACATAATTAACAGGCAAAACAGGCCCATTGCGGCAGTATTCCCGCCCCCCATTGGGTCACCGCCAAACGAGCCAACCACGGAGTCCCATTTCTCATCTTCGCCGCGCACCGCAACGCGCTGGGGAACGACCAGTAAAACCTGATAAATCATTACCGGAATCTGCGCGTAAAACACCCAATACAGATAGCGCGTTGCGCGGTAAATCTGTGATTCCCTGCAAAAGCCCAGCAGCAAACAGATCATCACCAGCGACAGCGCAATTTCGTTTTTAAATGCCACAATCGCGACGGTGATCCCGCCCTGAATCAGCGTCGATGCTCCAGCCAGCACCAGAAACGAAAAGTACAACGCCAGGACAATCGTCTCCTGGGCATCCAGATGTAAGGAGCCATCACGCGTCTGCATCACCAATAATCCCACCATCAACAGGGTCAGGAAAAAAGGTATCCACAGCACTGACTGCATGCCGGTAAAGTATTGCACCAGGCCACACAGGATCAGCGTGACAAAGGTATAAACCTGTAAATAGTATCCGGTATTCAGCGTCATAGTATCACCGGCTTGTCTTTCAGGAGATTGGCTCGCTTATTCATTTTCAGATAAATGAAGGCGTAGCGAATAAATGTCAGTGAAGAAAACAAGATGACCGACGTTGCATAATCTTTATAAAAATAGGGCGTCACAACAAAAGCGAAGAGTACAATCGCCAGCTGTTCCAGTTGGATACGCAGAAAATAGCGATGGGAACCAAAAATAAGCTCTATCACCGTCAGAGGGCTTATCGCCAGCGCCGGGAATAAATAGGGCAACATGTAGCGTGACGTCTCAATGGAGTTTATCCAGTCTTCGCTAAAGCCGAGGCGCATCACAATCGGATAGAAAATAAAAACCCCAAGGGTACAGATAACCCCTAGTACCAGCAATAGCATACGTACCTTGGTATACTCCTGATAGTTAAAGGTATTATTTCTGAAGTCGATAGACCATTTGGAAAAAATAGTATTGCGCACCGCATTCCCGATGATCACCACCGGCGCCAGGCAAAAGCGGCTAACCACGGAAAAATAACCCGCCGTCAGCGCCGAGAACCAAAAGTTAATCAGCATAATAGGCAAATTGCTGCTGGCCATCGCCAGCACTTCCGCGCTGCCCACTTTGGTAATGTGATGAATATTCTGTTTGAAAAAATGCCAATTACTGGTGGGCCGCAGATGTCTGGCCGCCACCGAACGAATATCAAACGAATGCAAAATACAGCTTATGGTCAGCACCATCGTCGTGCAGGCCCACGACCAATAAAATAGTTGTACATGGTGCGTAACCAGAACCGAAAGTAATACCACCACAGAGACAGAAATACGCTGGAAAATCAGAAAACGAAAGTTGGCCGTGCGTAGCGACAGGTTTTCCGAGATTAAAACCCACGCCGTTGCCAGCGTCAGCAAATAGAGAAACAGAATGTTCTGGTGAAACAGCCACGCGGTCAGCACAGCGTACGGTAAGGCAATGATCGTGCTTTGGATCAGGCAAAACACAACATTCTGCACCAGTTCGTCATCCTGCTGTTTAGGAATTAACAGCTGTGATGCAAAGGTACACACCTGAGCGCCCACCACGGCGATGCTGTAGTTGAGCGCATAAAGTCCCACTTCAGCCATATCGTACTTGTGTGAAATCAACCAAATAGACAGTGCACCAATCAACTGCGAGATGACTGATGAACCGGCTATTGTGGAAGCGCTCTTCAGTAGACTCATACGCGGCCTGGCGTTGCCATCAGTTGATCGGTACTGAAGTTCAGTGAACGCAGACCCTCTTGTGTCTCAAGATCCTTTTCTTCAACTGCATTGAGCACCGCACCAATCACCACGCCGTTATTTTCCTCGATCTTATCCAGCGCGTTGGCGATTTGTCCGGCGGACCCCGCCCCGGCTTTCACAATGAAAACAACGCCATCGACGGCACGTTTGATCAGTTGAACATCCTGGCTCTGATTCACGGCAGCAACATCAATAATGATGCGCTGATAATGCGATTTCAACTCGCGCATTAAGAGTTCAACATGCTCCGACGACAGCATCAGTAAAGATGAGATGGTGTTCTTGCCGTGTGGAATAAAGTCGAGATTATCACTGAGTTTGATCCTCGCCTGTTCAAGCTCTGTCTCCCCGCGCAGCAGTTCCGCTAAGCCTGCGGATGTAGCTGACGCCAGCTCGGATGTGAGCCCACCAGTGTTAAAGAAATCTGCATCAATAAGCAGTGTTTTCTGGTCGAAACTAAAAGAGTTCGCTAACAGATTCGCCAACAAAGAACGCCCATCGCCGTGCTCCGTCGACGCCACAGCGAGCGTCTGTAAAGGTCGATTATCCAGCATAATCCGGGTACGGATACCGTGCACAATATCGGCATTAAGCGGGTTCTTCATGATCATGTCCCGCACCTGTGCGCGCCCTGAGGTTCCGCTAAAACGACGAATTTCACCCAATGGAACAACATTGAGCCGTTTTTTCATGCGACTGAGGGTACCGATTGAGTTATCCATTGCCGCTTTGACAATGAAATACATGATGCTGAACACCACCACCAGCATGACCACCATCAGCAACAATAAAGATTTATTCGGTTTCGCCGGTTTTAACGCGGGAACCGCAGGGTCGTATAACACCGCATCGGCATTCACGCCGGACAGCGACAGCTCCTGAGTACGTTGATAAAGCGATTTATACAGGTCTTCCATTTTATCTAACGACAGCTTTTGACTGTTCCAGGCATCCCGTTTTGACGCCATTTTCTGGAAGATCTCTTTCTGCTCAATCACTTGCTGTTGATAGTTTTTTTCGTCCGCCAGCGCCGCCAGATATTGCTGACGTAAACCGACTTTCAGCTCGCCCAACACTCGTCCGGTCTGGCTTTGGATCGACTGAACATCGGCCTCGGCTTTTAAAATAGCGGGATTTTTTGGCCCATAGACTTTACGCTGTTCGGACAACGTTCGTTGCGCCTGAATCAACGCAATGCGCAAATCCTGGATCTGAGCGTGGTTAGAGACCGAAGGCAGCGAGATAACGCTCTCAAGGGACTTACCTCCCCCGTTCACCTCGTTATAGACGGATTCAGCGGCAACCCGACGCTGGGTCGCATCGGCCAGGCGATTAGTTACGATACTTAACTGCTCGGTTTCAAAACCATCGATACCACGGAAGGTCAGCAACCCGGCATTTTTCAGATAGCTGTCCATCTCGTCTTTTTGCTTGGCTATCGACTTCTGAATCTCTTCCATTTTTTCAAAATTCAGTTCGCGAGCTTTCTCCACCTTCAGACGTTTCTGCTCCACCGTATAGTTGATGAAAGCCTGCGCGACGCCGTTGGCAATATCAGCCGCAACCTGAGGCGAAGTTGATTCATAGGTAATGGAAGCCAGGTTCGTCGTGCGAATACCGATGACATTCAGGTTTTTCGATAACGTTTTCAGCGCTTGCTCCATTCTCAGTTGCCGACTTTCATTGCTATCAGCCCCCTGAGCACCGGCTTTTTCCCCGGTAAACTCCGGGTTTTCATCCAGCTTCATATCACGTACGGCTTGCTCCAGCACAATACGTGAATGCATCAACGCATATTGTGTTTCGTAGTAACCACTGCGTGTTGAATCGAAACCATCAACCTGTGGAAACGGAGAAACGTTATCAGCCTGCGCCTTAATCAGCACCGTCGCCGTTGAAACATACTTTGAGGACATCATGCTGATTAACGGATACGCGACGACCCCGGCAACGATACCGGCCAGCGCGATTTTCCAGGCGTTCTTTTTCAGCTCTTTGGCAAAGCGGGAGAATTCGACACTGCTTTCTCGTTTTTTGCCGTTTTCCACTATTGATAGTTTCATCGTCAGAAGAACCCCATGCCAATAATCACGACATCCCCAGGATGAACAGAGTGCGTTAAATCGACATTCTCAAGCAGCTGATTGCTCCCTGACAGGCGAATGTTGATATCTTTTCGGTCAGCACGATCTGTAAATCCACCCGCCTGCGCAATAGATTTCTCGACGGTAAGCCCTGGCTCATAGGCGAAGCCATTTGGACTTTTTACCTCACCTGAAACATAGTATTTGCGGAACTCGGCAATACTCACCGTCACCATTGGAGATGTAAAATAATCTCCGGTCAGGCGTTGAGTTAATTCTTTAGTCACTTGATCAACGGTTTTATCTTGTAATTTAAGAGCACCAACAAACGGGAAATTAATTTCCCCGCTCTTATCCAAAATAAACCGCATCGTCATATCGGGTTGACCATGAACAGCGATATTGACCGTATCCCCCGCCCCAAGTCGGTAATCCTGCTGAACAGTAGCAGGATCGTCCATTAATCGCGGGCTGGACGCTGTGCATCCGACCAACAGGATACTGAATAGCAAAACCGCGCACAGTTCTATTATTTTCATTTTAGATCTGAACCTTAGCTTTAAGCATAATCATAGAATTATCATAACCCAACGTTCTAATGACTTCCTGATTGTCGTTGGGACCGATATAAAACGAGTCAGTATCCTTATTCGAATTTAATGTATCTATCTGATATTTAATCTCAAAATTAACCGACGGCGTGTAGTCATAGCTCATGGTGAAACTAAACACGCCATCTTTATCATGTCGATCCTTGTTCTGTTTTTTATAGTCTTCCGAAGTGAATGAGTAGTCCAATAAAGTAGAAAAACGAGTGCCTAACCAGAAATGCTGGTAAGAAAGGCCATACTGGGTCACTAAAATATATCCCCCAACTTCCGATGGGTCTTTAATGCTTTGCGCAGAGTGGGCCGTGAAAACAGACTGCTGTAACGGCTTCCACTCCGCTTTTATGTCCCAGTTTAGACCATTAAAATCATGCGAGTTTGCGTTGTTTTCAAATGTTTTATACAGCCATGAAATATTCATGTCGACATTGGTTTTCCCCGTCAACTGCGACTTCAGGCCATACAGTAAATAATACTCATTAGTGTCTTTATCTGAGTTGTTATCATAGCGACGCTGGTTAGTAATAAAGCTATAGCGAAAGCGCGTTCTGGATGAGTATTGGTCAAAAACTTCCGCTATCAGGCTATTTTCATGCCATTCCTGTTCCTGAATATAATTGTAGAAGTCCTCACTGCTGTCCCGAACATCAGAGGTGTTACCGAAAGTCAGTTTTTTGTATAAAAACGCCAGTTCCGCTTTGCCGCGACCATCAGGCGCACCGTAGCTGTAGCGCAATTCACTATTGATAAAATTCGTCGTCAGCGGAGATTTAATCCCATACTGCTCAAACTGACTCGGTAGAAACCCCTCGGTGATGTCACGACCGCGGGATTCATGCCCAAGCGAATCCTCCAGATTGAGGGTTAAGCCATGCTTGAGTCCATAACGCCAGGCTCCGTTAAAACGGAAAAAATGATCGTTGTAGTTATCAGCAGAATCGCTTGAGTAATTACGATAATCCCCAGAGTACATCAGCAAATACTTATCCTGACCACGCTCTCCAATCATGCTCAGAACGGGCGCCGCACTCTGAAACGATGAACCGATAGCATCGCTGCTATGTGGCTGATAAGACACGTTATCATTATAACCATAGTCCACAGCGACCTTGCCCTGGAAGTCTATCCCCGCAAAGCCAATGTGTGATTTCGGTGTTAAATCAGCCCATGCGGACTGCGATATCACGATTCCGGTAATAACGAGTAATTTAGTATGCATTCTTACCGACAAATCCTTTGAAAATAGTTTTAATAATAATTTTTATATCCAGCCATAACGACCAGTTTTGAATGTACTCAATATCGTACTGAACCCTTTTTTCCATCTTATAAAGCGCATCGATCTCCCCGCGGAACCCGTTGATCTGCGCAAGCCCAGTGATCCCTGGCTTAACTTTATGGCGAATCATGTAATTTTCGACCTGTTTTCGGTACTGCTCATTATGCGTAACCGCATGAGGTCTGGGACCGACAATCGACATACTTCCCTGCAAAACATTAATAAATTGCGGAAGTTCATCCAGCGAAGTGCGGCGCAAAAAGCTCCCGAATTTGGTTACCCGCGGATCGTTTTTAGTGGCCTGAATAACCGTATCGGAATTCTCCATGACGCGCATAGAACGAAACTTCCAGACCTTAATTTTTTGCCCACTCAAGCCATAGCGGTCCTGTTTGAAAAAAACCGGCCCACGGGACGTGAGTTTGATACCAATGGCAATCGCCAGCATCAGGGAGGAAATCATCACCATAATGATGCTGCCAAGAACCAAATCTTCCGCCCGCTTAATAAACGAGCCCGCCCCTTCGAACGGTGAACTAAAGATACCGATAGTTTGCAGATTGTGGATGGAGCGTAACTTGGACATGTTGTTACTGTAGGTATAAAAGTCAGGGACAATATAGGTATCTACGGTGGTGTCTGACATCATGGCCAAAAAGTGACGAATGCGATGTAAAGCAACCATCGGTAAAGCAATATAGATTTCGTCTATGTTTCCCTTCTTGGCTTCCTCGACCAGATTGATCACCGGACCACGAAAGGGGCTTTTAACCTTATCAACGACATCGCCACAGCGAGATAAGGCGCGCTCATCATAAAAGGCCAGATCTAATGTGATATTGGCGTATTCATTCATTAGCGCGGTTTCTGCGGCCAGACCATTGTCGGTCAGACCAATAATCGCCACACGGATACTCTTTTTCGTTGAATACTTAAAAATAAAAAAACGAATGTAGTAAAGAAAAGGTAATGGAATGAAGTACCAGTAAATAATGGCTGAATAAAAAGGGGAAGGCAGTCTGTCTAAGTAGCCCAGTGACTCAGGTTCATCCACCGTCATACTGACCAGTTCGTTAAAAAAAATCGCCAGCAGCGTACAAAAAACCAAGCGCTTTTGATTACGTAAACCGATCGTCTTAATCTTTTGCTGGTACATTTTAATGTATTCAGCAAACAGCAAGAAAAAGATTGAGAAGAGAAGACTCAAAATGGCAATGGTGTTAAAGGGCACCAAACCCAGCAGATGGGCGCTAAAAATTAACGTCACATTGATAACAATGAAATCGACCAGTTTTAAAAAGACTGGATATCCTTGGCTGCTAATCTTTAGCGATTTTTTAAGCATATCTCAGCCCATTATTTATTGATCTTTAATTGTTTTTTTCTCATTTCATGTTGCTAATTATATCACAAGTCTAAAAAACGCAATGGTACATTGTCAGTAAATGTAAAAAATAATACTCATTACTGTGACAACACCCCCCAGTGAAATCGTATCTATATGATTTTAATGCAGATGACATCAATAGAAGTTTTATCTACCTCAGCAAAAAAGATAACCTTTAACAACATTTTCGCTATTGACAGATAACATCTCATGGTCTATGAAAAAGTGTTTTATGTATGATAAATTGCACAAAAGTATTGTTTCAGTGACGTTGAATCACCTTAGAGTTGCTGTTTAATACCGTAATTAAAATAAAAACAGCTGCCTTACGACAACATTTCAAATGATATTAATAATACAATTAATTACTTTTTATTATAATTAAACAACAAATATCATCTCCATGAATACCTCATACGGTAACGCTTAAAAAGCGTACCCGAACCCTCAGCCCACCTAATGTCTCACTACGCGTTAGCTGAGGATGCGTGCGATGCAGACGAGCAATATCATTGACCAGCGCCAGACCAATCCCGGCGCCTGGGAGATTGCCTACGTTATCAAGACGATGAAACGGTAGCAGGGCCTGATGAACCATCTGCTCATCTATGCCCGGCCCGCTATCTTCGACCACCAGCACCACGGCCTCTCCTTCTCGTTGCAGCCGGGCGGTCACCATCCCCTGCGACGGCGTGTATTTCAGTGCGTTATCCAGCAGATTCCCACACAGTTCACCGAGCAGCACTTCATCTCCCTCAACCCACACCGCGTCCTGTTCCCCTTCATAACCCAGATCGATCCCTTTACTACGCGACTGCGCCAGTCGGGTAAAACAGCTGGTTTGCACCACCTCATACAGATTAACCGGCGAGAAATGCCTTTCCCCCTGCTCCTTGCGCTTCACCGCAGACAGCTGCAACAGCCTCTCCGTCAGTTGAATGGTATTATCGAGCGTGCTACTCATGGCTTGTAAACTCTCATACCATTGCCGCGGTTCGGCGCTGGCGAGAGCCACCGATGCCTGAGTTTTCAGTACCGCCAACGGCGTTTTGAGCTGATGGGAAGCATCCGCGCTGAAGCGCTCCTGGCGAGAGATCAGACCGCGAAGTCGGTCCAGATAACGGTTGAAAGCCACAATCAGCAGACGGGTTTCCGACCATGGCAGCAGCTCCGGCAGCGGCGTCAGCAGGCCAGGCTCACGACGCACCATCAGCGATGACAGCTGGCGCATCGGGCGTAGCACCCGGCGCAGCAGCCAGCCAACCAGCACCAGAGTCAGTAGCACCAGCAGCCCTTGCGAAACCCACGAGGAAAACAGCAGCTGTCGCGCCAGATAACGCCGCGATTGCAGCGTTTCGGCAACATAAATCTCCGCCATGCCGACAATGCCGCCTTCGTTGACGGGCTGCAGCAGACGTGCCACGCGGATTGCCTCACCACGATATTCGGTGTGATAAAACCATGCCAGCGCCGGGTAAAGACGCGTGCGCGAGGTGGCAGGCGGCATCGCCGGTAAATCGTCATAACCCGAGATAACCTTCCCCGCCGGATCAACCACTTTGTAATACAGTCGGTCGTTCATATTCAGTTCAAAGCTGTCCAGCACCACCCATGGCACATTCACTTCCAGCTGTTTATTGCGCACCACCAGCCGCTCGGAGACGGTCCTGGCGGATGAGAGTAGTGTCCGGTCATACGCCTGGGTCGCCGCCTGTAGCGCACTGACATAGCTGTTGAATGCCGACAGGCCCCACAGCAACATTAGCGGCAGGCCCAGAAACATCAGCAGTTGCAGGTACAACGATTGGGGTTTAACCCACTTCATCGCTACGCTCCAGCACATAGCCCAGACCACGCAGCGTAGCAATACGCACATCGCTTCCCTGTAGCTTTTTACGTAAGCGATGGATATACAGCTCAATGCTTTCGGGACTAACCTCATCACTCAGGCTGAAGACCTGCTCAAACAACTGCTGACGTGAAACTGGCCGCAACCGACGGTACATCAGCACCGTTAACAGCGCCTGTTCACGCGGCGTGAGCGCCAACGGCTGCCCCTGCAACAGAAAATAGCCTTCATCGTGAAACGCCAGCTCCCCCAGTTGCTGTATGCCTTGCACCTGTCCCGCACTGCGACGCAGCAAGGCCCGCAGCCGGGCATCCAGTTCCTCTATTTCAAACGGCTTTGCCAGATAATCATCGGCTCCGACGTTCAACCCTTTCACCCTATCGGCCACCGCGCTACGCGCCGTCAGCAGCAGGACAGGAAGCGTCTGCCCGCGTTTGCGCAGCCGCTGAACGACTTCCAGGCCATCCAGCCCCGGCATATTGATGTCCAGCACCGCCAGCGCATACGTTTCGCTATGTAAAAGATGGTCGGCAGCCAGGCCATCAAACACGCAGTCAACGGCAAAACCGTTTTGCACTAGCGCTTTCTCCAGCCAGTGAGCTAACTCACGGTTATCTTCCGCTAATAAGAGACGCATATCACATCCTGTAAAGTTTCTGCCGCATTGAAAGGGAATTGAAAGGTTAATGTTTTAACAATCACGCAACCGAACTGCTACACATCGGCTCACATAATCACAAAAATCTTCTTCCGTACCTGAAAATCCGGTTTTCCGGTGTGAGGATAAACAATGAAAAAACAGTTATTTCGTACCCTTACTGCAAGCATTTTACTGATGAGTACCTCTGTACTGGCGGAACAAGCGCCGTCGCGCACTGAATGTATCGCCCCTGCTAAACCCGGCGGTGGTTTCGATCTCACCTGTAAGCTGATTCAGGTGAGTTTGATGGAAACCGGCGCTATCGAAAAACCGATGCGCGTGACCTACATGCCCGGCGGCGTTGGCGCTGTGGCCTATAACGCGATTGTTGCCCAACGCCCGGCTGAAGCAGGCACCGTGGTGGCCTTCTCCGGCGGCTCCTTGCTGAATCTGTCACAGGGCAAGTTTGGTCGCTACGGCGTGGATGATGTCCGCTGGCTGGCCAGTGTGGGTACCGATTACGGCATGATTGCCGTACGTCAGGACGCGCCATGGAAGACGCTGAAAGATCTGCTGACAGCCATGGAAAAAGATCCCAACAGCGTGGTCATTGGTGCTGGCGCCTCTATCGGTAGCCAGGACTGGATGAAGTCGGCGCTGCTGGCGCAAAAAGCCAATGTCGATCCGCACAAGATGCGCTACGTGGCCTTTGAAGGCGGTGGCGAACCGGTTACCGCATTGATGGGAAATCACGTACAGGTGGTTTCCGGCGATCTCAGTGAGATGGTGCCTTACCTCAGCGGCGACAAAATCCGCGTGCTCGCAGTGTTCTCTGATGAACGCCTGCCGGGCCAGTTAGCCAACGTACCAACCGCTAAAGAGCAGGGTTATGACCTCGTGTGGCCTATCATTCGTGGCTTCTACGTTGGGCCAAAAGTCAGCGACGCCGAGTATCAGTGGTGGGTTGATGCCTTTAACAAACTCCAGCAGACCGATGAGTTTAAAAAGCAGCGCGATCTGCGCGGTCTGTTTGAGTTCAACATGAGCGGCAAACAGCTCGACGACTACGTGAAAAAGCAGGTCACGGATTATCGTGAGCAGGCGAAAGCCTTCGGTCTGGCGAAGTAAACGCAGAGGCAAAGATGATGAGCGATCGTATTTTCGCAGGTATCTGGCTGTTGCTCTGCATAGCCGGGCTGTTCGTGGCCTGGCAAATCAGCAGCGAATACAGCTATGAACCCGTAGGACCGCGTCCCTTCCCGCTTGGCATTATCAGTCTGATGCTGGTCTGCGCCGTGGCGCTGCTGTTGCGCCATCCGGACACCATCAGTTGGCCCCGTCGCCACGTGCTGCAAAAGCTGCTGACGATGGTCATTGTTCTGTTGATGTACGCCTGGGGTTTTGAGTGGCTCGGTTTTCCCATCGCCACCGCCATTCTCACCGTGGTGATTGGCATGCTGTTCGGCGCAACCATCCCGGCTGCGGGTATTTCCGGCGCGGTGCTCGGCATTCTGCTGTGGTTTGCCTTCGACCGACTGCTTGACGTCACCTTACCACTCGGCGCCTGGCTGGGTTAACGGAGAAACGATGGATACCTGGATTTATCTTTCTCAGGGTTTCGCGGTGGCAATGACGCCGGAAAACCTGGTCATCGCCTTGATAGGCTGTTTTGTCGGCACCATTGTGGGTTTGTTGCCTGGCCTTGGGCCGATCAACGGCGTGGCGATTCTGCTGCCGTTGGCCTTTGCGCTGCATCTGCCCGCAGAATCCGCGCTGATCCTGCTGGCTACGGTCTACATAGGCTGTGAATATGGCGGGCGCATCTCCTCCATCCTGCTGAATGTTCCTGGCGATGCGGCGGCGATTATGACCGCGCTGGATGGCTACCCGATGGCGCAGCAAGGACGCGGCGGCGTGGCGCTCTCTATCTCGGCGGTCAGCTCTTTCTTTGGTTCGCTTATCGCCATCGGGGGCATCATTCTGTTTGCCCCGGCGTTAGCCCAATGGTCGCTGGCCTTCGGTCCGGCGGAATACTTTGCCTTAATGGTTTTCGCCATTGCCTGTCTCGGCAGCATGATGGCGCAAAATCCGCTGAAATCATTTCTGGCAGCGCTTATCGGTCTCGGACTTGCGACCGTCGGCGTAGACGCCAACACCGGGGTTTATCGCTTTACTTTTGACAGTGTCCATCTCTCCGACGGTGTGCAGTTTATCGTGGTGGTGATTGGGCTGTTCTCTGTCTCTGAAATACTGTTAATGCTGGAACATACCAGCAGTGGCCAGACGCTGGTGCGTAAAACGGGCCGCATGTTGTTCAACGCCAAAGAAGGCGCACAGTGCGTAGGGGCCACCCTGCGTTCATCAGTGATTGGCTTTTTCGTCGGCGTTCTGCCTGGCGCTGGCGCCACCATTGCCAGTGCCATCACCTACATGACCGAGAAAAAGCTCAGCGGCAACAGCGACAGCTTTGGCAAGGGGGATATTCGTGGCGTAGCGGCTCCAGAAGCCGCCAATAACGCCTCGGCCTGCGGCTCTTTTATTCCGATGCTGACGCTCGGCGTGCCGGGCTCCGGTACCACGGCGGTGATGATGGGCGCGCTGACGCTGTACAACATCACCCCGGGGCCAGCCATGTTTACCGAGCAGCCGGATATCGTTTGGGGGCTGATTGCGGCGCTGCTAATTGCTAACGTAATGCTGCTGGTGATGAACATTCCGCTGATCGGTCTGTTTACCCGCATGCTGACCATCCCGCTGTGGTTTTTGGTACCGGCTATCGCGGCAGTTTCCGCGGTTGGCGTGTACGCCGTTCACAGCACCACCTTCGATTTGGTATTGATGGTCGCCCTCGGTGTGCTGGGCTACATCCTGCGTAAAATGCACTTCCCAATGTCGCCATTGATTCTGGGCTTCGTTCTCGGGGAAATGCTGGAGCAGAACCTGCGCCGGGCGTTGTCTATCAGTAACGGCAGTATGGATATTCTGTGGGCCAGCGGCGTGGCGAAAGTGCTGCTGGTGATGGCGGTACTGGTTATCGTGGTCCCGCCGGTGCTGCGCATGATCCGTAAACGCAACAGCAAACCGCAGGTGGATATCGGTTAATAATATGCCGGATGGCGGCGCTATTGCGCCCTATCCGGCCTACAATTTGGCTCGGTTGTAGGCCGGATAAGTGCAACGCCATCCGGCATTTTTATTTTCCGCGCAGCCCCTGCGTTCCTTCCAGCACATGTTCAACAAACCGTGTCAGCTTAGGCAACGGACGCAAATCCTGTCGCCACAGCAAATGAATTGGCCGCGGCTGCGGCGTAAACCCTTCCAGGATCCGAATCAATTTCCCCGTAGCCAGTTCTTGCGCCAGCAGCACCTCAGGTTGCAATAACAGCCCAGCCCCCGCTACTGCCGCCATACGCAGGCCATGACCATCGTTACAGCGCAGGATCGCATCGCGCTTCCATCTGACCTCCCCCGTCACGCCAGGCAGTATCCACTCGTTTCGAGCCGTCCACACGGTATGGGACAGGCACAGATGATCCACCAGATCCGCGGGCGTCCGGGGGGTGCCATGGCGGGCAAGATAATCTGGCGAAGCACAAATTGCCATACGGTAGGGACACAGGTATTTCGCCACCACGTCAGTCTGATGGATATCGCCAATGCGGATCGCCAGATCGACACCTTCATTCACCAGATCAACCATCCGGTTGGTGAGATCCAGTTCAATACGCACCTCTGGCCAGGTCTGTAAAAACGCAGCGGCCAGCGGCGAGATCACGCAAGCGCCAAAAGAAGTGGGCGCGCTAATGCGCAGCGTCCCCGCAGGTGCCAGCCGCAGACGCTCTACCGAACGTTCGGCTATCGATACCTGCTCCAGCACGCGACGGGCTTCTTCAAAATAGACGCGTCCGGCATCGGTCAGACTCTGGCGGCGCGTATTGCGCTCCAGCAAACGCGTGCCGAGCTGCGCTTCCAGTTGGGTGATATATTTTCCCACCATCACCGCAGACATCTCGAGCCTCGTCGCCGCAGAAGTAAAGCTCCCACTCTCCACCACGGCGACAAACGTTTCCATGCCGCGCAGTTTATCCATATTACAAACCCCTGGTTAGTAATCATCTAACTTTTAGCCAGTTTATCTGATTTCATTTTCATTAAAGAATAGCGGCTCACACTATTGCGGAGGTGGTTATGAAAATCGTCATTATTGGTGCCAGTGGTACAGTGGGTCGCGCAGTTACAGAAGCATTGAGCCGTAAACATGAGGTGGTCCGCGTGGGTCGCACTCAGGGTGATTACCTGGTCGATATCACCTCGCAGGAGAGTGTCGAGGCCTTGTTTGAAAAAGTCGGTCGGGTAGATGCGATCGTTTCCGCCACCGGTAATCTGTTCTTTGGGCCGCTGTCGACCATGACCGACCAGGACTTTAATCAGGGGCTTCAGGATAAGCTATTAGGCCAGATACGCCTGGCATTAACCGGGCAGCATTTCCTGAATGATGGCGGATCGATAACGTTAATTAGCGGCATTATCGCCCACGAGCCCATCGCCCAGGGGACAAACGCCGCAACGATCAATGCCGGGCTGGAAGGATTTGTTCGCGCCGCGGCCTGTGAACTGGGCCATGGTCAACGCATTAACCTGATAAGTCCGACCGTGCTGAGTGAGTCCGCCGAAGCTTACGACAGTTTCTTCCCGGGCTTTGAAAGCGTGCCTGCCACCACCGTCGCCAACGCCTACCGCCGCAGTGTGGAAGGCATCCAAACCGGGTGTATTTATAAAGTCGGTTACTGACTTTGCCGCTGCCGTTGACACATCACCAACGGCAGCGTGATTAACCCACTGTTTTAAAATACTTTATCTATCCCCCCGCATTAACCCATATCCTTTATAATGTTAAATAATTGTTGCTTTTGATCACAAATAATAAACAAACAAGCTCATTCTGTGCGCGTTTTTCAAAAATGTAGATATTTTTAATTTATGGCTACGAAACGAGCTGCGCCATATCTCCCTGACAATCTACTGAGAGGAACGATTTGATGAACGCACTGACTGCCGTAAAACCGAACGCTGAAGATCCAGCCCAGCACTACAGCGGTTTCACGCTGAAACCGTCAGCCCAATCCCCACGCCTGCTGGAGCTGACTTTTTCTGCTGAGACCACTGAGCAATTTCTGCAGACCGTCGCGCAGTGGCCGGTTCAGGCGCTGGAATACAAATCCTTCTTGCGCTTCAAAGTGGGCAAGATCCTCGACGACCTGTGCGGCAATCAGTTACAGCCCCTGCTGCTGAAAACCCTGCTCGATCGTGCCGAAGGCGCACTGCTAATCAATGCCGTTGGCGTAGACGACGTGGCGCAGGCGGAAGAGATGGTCAAGCTGGCAACGGCGGTAGCGCACCTCATCGGACGCTCTAATTTTGATGCGATGAGCGGTCAATATTACGCACGTTTTGTGGTGAAAAACGTCGATAACTCAGACAGCTATCTGCGCCAGCCTCACCGAGTAATGGAATTGCACAACGACGGAACCTACCTCGAAGAAATCACCGATTACGTGCTGATGATGAAGATCGACGAGCAGAACATGACCGGCGGTAACTCGCTGCTGCTGCACCTCGACGACTGGGAGCATCTGGATCAGTACTTTACCCATCCTCTGGCACGTCGCGCCATGCGCTTTGCCGCACCGCCAAGCAAAAACGTCAGTCAGGAAGTGTTCCATCCGGTATTTGACGTTGACCAGCAGGGCCGCCCGGTAATGCGCTACATCGACCAGTTCGTCCAGCCAAAAGACTATGAAGAAGGCGTCTGGCTGAGTGACCTGTCCGATGCGCTGGAAACCAGCAAGAGCATTATTTCCGTTCCGGTTTCAGTGGGTAAATTCCTGCTGATCAACAACCTGTTCTGGCTGCACGGGCGCGATCGTTTCACTTCGCATCCGGACTTGCGCCGCGAACTGATGCGCCAACGTGGTTATTTTGCGTACGCGACCAACCACTACCAGACCCATCAGTAAGCGCGAAGGAAAAGCGGATGTATGATTTTGTGATTATTGGCGGCGGCATTATCGGCATGTCGACCGCCATGCAGCTGATTGATGTCTATCCGGACGCCAAAATCGCGCTACTGGAAAAAGAGTCCGGCCCGGCCTGCCACCAGACGGGCCACAACAGCGGCGTCATTCATGCCGGGGTCTATTACACCCCCGGCAGCCTGAAGGCACAGTTTTGCCTGGCCGGAAATCGCGCCACAAAAGCCTTTTGCGACCAAAATGGCATCCGCTACGACGTCTGCGGAAAAATGCTGGTTGCCACCTCCGCTCTGGAAATGGAGCGCATGCGCGCGCTTTGGGATCGCACCGCCGCTAACGGTCTGGAGCGCGAATGGCTAAATGCGCAGGAACTTCGCGAGCGTGAACCCAATATCACCGGACTGGGCGGCATTTTTGTCCCGTCGAGCGGGATTGTCAGCTACCGCGAAGTCACCGCCGCGATGGCGAAGATTTTCCAGGCCAAAGGCGGTGAAATTATTTACAACGCCGAGGTCAGCACGCTGAAAGAGCATGCTGCGGGCGTAATTGTCCGTACCCGTCAGGGCCAGGAATATGAAGGCGCGACGCTGATTAGCTGTTCTGGCCTGATGGCGGACCGACTGGTAAAAATGCTCGGCGTTGAACCTGGCTTTATCATCTGTCCGTTCCGGGGCGAATATTTCCGCCTGGCGCCAGAACATAATCAGATAGTTAACCATTTGATCTACCCCATCCCCGACCCGGCGATGCCGTTTCTCGGCGTTCATCTGACCCGGATGATTGACGGCAGCGTCACCGTCGGCCCCAACGCGGTACTGGCATTTAAACGTGAAGGCTATCGTAAACGTGACTTCTCGCTCAGCGATACGCTGGAGATCCTCGGCTCTTCTGGTATTCGCCGCGTGCTGCAAAACAACCTGCGCTCAGGGCTTGGTGAAATGAAGAATTCGCTGTGCAAAAGCGGTTATCTGCGGCTGGTACAAAAGTACTGCCCGAGCCTGACGCTTAAGGATCTGCAACCTTGGCCTGCGGGCGTACGGGCACAGGCGGTGTCACCTGATGGCAAGCTTATCGACGATTTTCTGTTTGTCACCACGCCACGCTCAATTCACACCTGTAACGCCCCTTCTCCGGCAGCAACGTCGGCAATCCCTATCGGCGCACATATTGTCAGCAAAGTTCATGCGCTGCTGGAGAACCAGAGTAACCCCGGACGCACGCTGCGTGCGGCACGTAGCGTGGAGACATTACACGCCGCATTTACCCGTTAAACCGATTAAGACAGGAAGCAATCATGCAACTTAACGATCCAACATTATTTCGCCAGCAGGCACTGATCGACGGCAACTGGCGTGACGCCAACAGCGGCGAGACCATCGCGGTGACCAATCCCGCCAACGGTCAGCAATTGGGTAGCGTACCTAAAATGGGGGCAGATGAAACCCGCGAAGCGATTAACGCCGCTAACCGCGCCCTGCCGGCCTGGCGTGCGCTGACCGCCAAAGAGCGAGCCAATATCCTGCGCCGCTGGTTCAACCTGATGATTGAGCATCAGGACGATCTCGCCCGCCTGATGACCCTGGAACAGGGTAAACCGCTGGCGGAGGCCAAAGGCGAAATCACCTATGCCGCCTCATTTATTGAGTGGTTTGCCGAAGAGGGCAAACGCATCTATGGCGATACGATCCCTGGCCATCAGGCCGATAAGCGTCTGATCGTCATCAAGCAGCCGATCGGCGTTACCGCCGCGATTACGCCGTGGAACTTCCCCTCAGCGATGATCACCCGTAAAGCCGGTCCGGCGCTGGCAGCAGGCTGTACGATGGTGCTTAAACCCGCCAGCCAGACCCCTTACTCCGCACTGGCGCTGGCAGAACTGGCTAATCGCGCCGGGATCCCGGCTGGCGTTTTCAGCGTGGTGACCGGCTCTGCGAGCGCGGTAGGTAACGAGCTGACCGGCAACCCGCTGGTGCGCAAGCTGTCATTTACCGGCTCGACCGAAATTGGCCGTCAGTTAATGCAGCAGTGTGCCAAAGACATCAAAAAGGTATCGCTGGAGCTGGGCGGCAATGCGCCGTTTATCGTCTTTGACGATGCCGATCTCGATAAAGCCGTGGAAGGTGCGCTGGCATCGAAGTTCCGTAACGCCGGGCAAACCTGCGTCTGCGCCAATCGCCTGTACGTGCAGGACGGCGTGTATGAGCGTTTTGCCGAAAAACTCCAGCAGGCGGTGAGCAAGCTGCATCTCGGCGATGGTCTGCAACCTGACGTCACCACCGGACCGCTGATCGACGAGAAAGCGGTTGCCAAAGTGCAGGAACACATCGCCGACGCTCTGGATAAAGGCGCACGCATTATCGCGGGCGGTAAACCTCATGCACTCGGCGGTAACTTCTTCCAGCCCACCATTCTGGTAGATGTGCCTGATAACGCGAAGGTCGCCAAAGAAGAAACCTTCGGCCCGCTGGCTCCGCTGTTTCGTTTTAAAGACGAAGCTGACGTCATCGCTCAGGCCAACGACACCGAGTTTGGTCTGGCCGCCTATTTCTACGCCCGTGATTTAAGCCGCGTCTTCCGCGTTGGCGAAGCGCTGGAGTACGGCATCGTCGGGATTAACACCGGCATTATCTCCAACGAAGTCGCCCCGTTTGGGGGGATAAAAGCCTCCGGTCTTGGCCGTGAAGGATCGAAATACGGCATCGAAGACTACTTAGAAATCAAATATATGTGCATCGGCCTTTAATAAAACAAATACTGGAGAACACCTGATGAGCACCAACAAAGAACTTATGCAACGTCGCAGCAACGCCGTTCCCCGTGGCGTAGGCCAGATCCACCCTATTTTTGCCGAGCGGGCAGAAAACTGTCGGGTCTGGGACGTTGAAGGCCGGGAATTCCTCGACTTTGCTGGCGGTATCGCGGTGCTGAACACCGGCCACCTGCACCCGCAGATCGTCTCTGCGGTAGAAGCGCAGTTGAAAAAGCTGTCCCATACCTGTTTCCAGGTGCTGGCCTATGAGCCGTACCTGGAGCTGTGTGAAATCATGAATAAGAAAGTGCCGGGTGATTTCGCCAAGAAAACCCTGCTGGTGACCACCGGTTCTGAAGCGGTAGAAAACGCGGTGAAAATCGCCCGCGCCGCCACCAAGCGTACGGGGACTATCGCCTTTAGCGGCGCTTACCACGGTCGTACCCACTACACCCTGTCACTGACCGGGAAAGTCAATCCGTACTCCGCCGGAATGGGGCTGATGCCGGGCCACGTGTATCGCGCGCTTTATCCTTGCCCGCTGCACGGCATCAGTGAAGATGATGCTATCGCCAGCATTCACCGTATTTTCAAAAACGATGCCGCGCCAGAAGACGTCGCCGCCATCGTGATTGAACCCGTTCAGGGCGAAGGTGGCTTTTACGCGGCCTCTCCTTCCTTTATGCAACGGCTGCGCGCCATTTGTGACGAACACGGGATCATGCTGATTGCCGATGAAGTACAGAGCGGTGCGGGCCGTACCGGTACACTGTTTGCCATGGAGCAGATGGGCGTTGCACCCGATCTCACCACCTTCGCCAAATCCATCGCCGGAGGCTTCCCGCTGGCGGGCGTGACCGGACGCGCCGAAGTCATGGACGCAATCCCACCGGGCGGCCTGGGCGGTACCTATGCCGGTAACCCAATTGCCTGCGCCGCCGCGCTGGCGGTACTGAACATTTTCGAGCAGGAAAATCTGTTGCAAAAAGCCAACGAGCTGGGACAAACCCTGCGCGAAGGCCTGCTGGCTATCGCGGAAACCCATCGCGAGATTGGCGACGTACGCGGGCTGGGCGCGATGATTGCTATCGAACTGTTCGAAAACGGCGACCACACGAAACCAGACGCCAAACTGACTGCGGAAGTGGTGGCGCGTGCACGCGAGAAAGGACTGATCCTGCTCTCCTGCGGACCTTACTACAACGTGCTGCGCATTCTTGTCCCGCTGACTATTGAAGATGCGCAAATCCGCCAGGGGCTGGACATTATCGCCCAGTGTTTTGCCGAGGCAAAGCAGGGTTAAACCCCCGAATAAAAACGGGAAATTGTAGGCCGGATAAAGCGCAAGCGCTGCCATCCGGCAATGTTGTGATGCCCGGTGGCGCTACGCTTACCGGGCCTACGGGTAAGGTGCAGGAAGCGACGTCAATAACAATAACGAGGTTTAAAGATGGGGCAAGTGTCACAATCACATGATTTAGGGGGCGGGCTGAAATCACGCCACGTCACCATGCTGTCTATTGCCGGGGTAATCGGCGCAAGTCTGTTCGTCGGTTCAAGTGTGGCGATTGCAGAAGCCGGTCCCGCAGTATTATTAGCCTATCTGTTCGCCGGATTGCTGGTGGTGATGATTATGCGCATGCTGGCAGAAATGGCCGTTGCCACCCCGGATACCGGTTCTTTTTCCACTTACGCCGATAAGGCCATTGGCCCGTGGGCGGGTTATACCATCGGCTGGCTGTACTGGTGGTTCTGGGTGTTAGTTATCCCTCTGGAAGCGAATATTGCCGCCATCATTCTGCACTCCTGGGTACCGGGCATTCCTATCTGGCTATTTTCTCTGGTTATCACGCTGGCGTTAACCGGCAGTAACTTGCTGAGCGTTAAAAATTACGGTGAATTCGAGTTCTGGCTGGCGCTGTGCAAAGTGGTTGCCATTCTGGCGTTTATTACCCTCGGTGCGGCGGCGATTAGCGGTTTCTACCCTTATGCCGAGGTTAGCGGAGTTTCACGCCTGTGGGATCAGGGCGGCTTTATGCCCAACGGTTTTGGCGCCGTGATCAGCGCGATGTTAATCACCATGTTCTCCTTTATGGGCGCAGAGATAGTTACCATCGCCGCCGCCGAATCCGATACCCCGGATAAACATATCGTTCGCGCCACCAACTCGGTTATCTGGCGTATCTCTATCTTCTATCTGTGCTCAATTTTTGTGGTGGTGGCGCTGATCCCGTGGAACATGCCGGGCCTGAAAGAAGTCGGTTCTTACCGCTCGGTGCTGGAGCTACTGCATATCCCGCACGCGAAATTGATCATGGACTGCGTCATTTTGCTGTCGGTGACCAGCTGTCTTAACTCCGCGCTGTATACGTCATCGCGTATGCTCTACTCCCTGAGCCGCCGTGGCGATGCCCCCGCCTTTATGGGTAAAACGAACCGCAGCAAAACACCTTATGTGGCGGTATTACTGTCGACAGGTGCTGCGTTCCTCACCGTCATCGTCAACTATTACGCCCCGGCCAAGGTATTTAAATTCCTGATCGACAGCTCCGGTGCCATCGCGCTGCTGGTGTATCTGGTCATTGCCGTTTCTCAACTGCGGATGCGCAAAATCCTGCTGGCGCGAGGCGGTGAAATTAAACTGAAAATGTGGCTCTATCCGTGGCTTACCTGGCTGGTCATCGCGTTTATTATCTTTGTGCTGGTGGTCATGCTGTTTCGTCCGGCCCAACAGCTGGAAGTTATCTCTACCGGGTTGTTAGCCATAGGAATTATTTGCACCGTGCCCATTATGTCACGCTGGAAAAAACTGCTATCGTGGCAAAAAGCACCATTGCAAAATACGCATTAAACCTGTTCCCGGCGCAGGCCGGGAAATCCTTTCAGGAGTATGACCATGACCGCCATTCCCCAACCGACGGCCATTGATGGATACCGCTGGCTGAAGAACGACATCATCCGCGGTGTGTATCAGCCTGATGAAAAACTGCGTATGAGCCTGCTAACCTCACGCTATGATCTAGGCGTGGGACCGCTGCGCGAAGCGCTTTCGCAGTTAGTTGCCGAGCGGTTAGTGACGGTGGTTAATCAGAAAGGGTATCGTGTTGCCCCGATGTCAGAGCAGGAGTTGCTCGATATTTTCGATGCCCGCGCCAATATGGAAGCCATGCTGGTCGCGCTGGCCATTGAACGCGGCGACGACGCCTGGGAAGCTGAAATTCTGGCGCGCGCGCATATGCTCAGTAAGCTTGAAGCCATTGACGCCAGCGAACAGATGCTCGACGAGTGGGATCAGCGCCATCAGGCGTTTCACTCGGCGATTGTCGCCGGCTGTGGTTCACAATATCTGCTGCAAATGCGTGAACGGCTGTTTTCTCTGGCGGCGCGCTACCGGTTTATCTGGCTGCGTAAAACGGTACTGTCGGTTGAAATGCTGGAAGACAAACACGATCAGCACAAGACGCTGACCGAAGCGATTCTGGCACGTGATGCCGTGCGCGCCAGCGAATTAATGCGCCAGCACTTGCTGACGCCGATTCCGATTATTCAACAGGCTATGTCCGGTAAATTACTGACGCAATAAGCCTAAATAACATTACTGTTCCGGAATACGTAAAACCTGCCCAGGATAGATTTTATCCGGGCTTTTTAGCATTGGTTTATTCGCTTCAAATATCTGGTTATATAGGTTGGCATTACCGTAAACCTGTTTGGCAATAGCGCTCAGGGTATCCCCAGATTTCACGGTATAAAACTGGCTTTCGCTCGCGGGTGCAGAGGTTTTAACCTGATCATCTACGCTGGCGATACCAGAGATATTACCAATCGCGATCAGAATTTTTTCTTTTGCTTCCTGACTTAATCCATCACCAGAAACCGTGGCTTTGCCTTCGTTAATTTGCACGTCCACTTTATCCGCATCAGGGATGCCGGTTTTGTTCAGGTGTTCCTGCACTTTTTTTGCCAGATCGGCTGTGTCATGGTTTCCAGTGACCGCATCCCACAGTTTTTCACCTGCATCTTTTACAAAATTGAAGAGTCCCATATCCACCTCGGTAATTAACAATCAACACCCAAAAGTGTAGCAGAGGAGAAAGGGGCACAAAGAAAACGGCGCCAAAGCGCCGTAGTTGAAAGGAATTAATTACGCGTCTGTATCCAGAAGGCGTGGATCAAACCAGGAATGTAGCCCAGCAGCGTCAGAACGATATTGAGGATAAATGCCCAGCCGAATCCCTTCCCCAGCAGCACGCCAAGCGGGGGCAGAATAATAGTAAAAACGATTCTCCAGAAACCCATGCACACTCCCTACAAGCAAAAATTAATCATTGTTTAAAAAGAGATTTTATCTCTAAGAGTAGCCATTCTACCCAACTCTGCCAGTATTCCGCGGCTGTTTTACCCTCCTTTACGCTCTTTACGCTGGCGTACGTTGGTTACTTATTTTAGAATACGCTTAATTTAGATAATGCTTAAATACATATGACTGAACTTGAACAACTCCAGGCCAGCGCTGAACAGGCTGCCGCCCTGCTAAAAGCGATGAGTAACCCGAAACGGTTGCTGATTTTGTGCATGCTCTGTGGTTCACCCGGTACCAGCGCGGGTGAGTTAGCCCGTGTTACCGGCCTTAGTCCTTCCGCCACTTCCCAGCATCTGGCGCGTATGCGTGAAGAAGGTCTGATAGAAAGCCAGCGCGATGCCCAGCGCATCCTCTACTCCATTAAAAATGCGGCCGTGAATTCGCTGATCGCCACATTAAAAACACTGTATTGCCCATAAGGAGCCATCATGACTATTGGGACGATTCCCCCACACGAGGCGCAGACACTGGTCGCGCAGGGTGCAAAACTGATTGATATCCGCGATGCTGACGAGTATCTGCACGAGCATATTCCTGAGGCACATCTGGCGCCATTACCCGCGCTTGAGCAGGGATCGCTGCCTGCGAATTTACGCGCCGAGCAGGTGATTTTTCACTGCCAGTCAGGCAAACGTACACAAAATACAGCAACAAAACTAAGCGCCATCGCCGCGCCCGCGCAGGTCTGGTTGCTGGAAGGTGGAATTGACGGCTGGAAAGCCGCAGGGTTGCCGGTGGCGAAAGACAGTTCACAACCGTTACCGCTGATGCGTCAGGTGCAGATAGCCGCAGGCAGCCTTGCCCTACTCGGCGTTATTCTGGGCTATAGCGTTAGTAGCGCCTTCTTCCTGCTGAGCGGTTTTGTGGGCGCCGGGCTGATACTCGCTGGTGTAACTGGCTTTTGCGGTATGGCGCGATTACTGGACATCATGCCCTGGAACCGACGTACTCATTAAGCGGTAATCATTGAAACAGCACTGTACCCGCCGGTTGACGTGATCTATGGTGAGTTCTGCGATAAATGATAAATAAAGGAGCACAACAATATGTTTAAACCTGGCGATCTGGTTCAACCGCGTATGGGCGGTCCAAAACTGAAGGTTGTTGAAGTCAATGACGATCAAATTGTGGCGGTACAAGCCAGTAATGAAAGCGGTGATAAATTCACGCTGAAAGCAGCTGATGTCACGCGATATACCGAAGAGGGTGATTTCGGCGTTTGCTGAAAATAAGCGGTGAGATCTCCTCACCGCCTTCGCAATTAGATCAAAAAGTCATCAAGAGATTTGCCGGCCGCCAGCGCCTGGGCAATTGGCTTCGGTGTGCGACCTTGTCCGGTCCATGTTTTCGTTTCACCATTGAGATCGATAAAACGATATTTCGCCGGGCGCGGTTGGCGTTTTTTAACTGAACGTGCCGTCGCAGGTGTTATGCTCAGCAGCTCCTCCGGGCTGATCCCGTCTGCCTGCATCTGCGCCAGCAAGGCATTAATTTTTGCCTGCTGTTCTGCACGTTGGCGCTGTAGCTGTTCTTCTTCATCGCGCCGTTCTTTGGTCACTACCCTGAATTTTTCAAGCATATCTTCCAGTACATCAACGGAAAATTCACGAGCCATTGCACGCAGCGAGCGGATATTATTTAAGTTTTTTAACATTGAACTCATATTAACAAAACCTCTTTAACGTAAAACATAAAAACGGTATTACGCTAAATATTGTATGCAACCGACTATTATATTTCCAGTCTAATTTATTCATTTATTATTAAACAAATAGCCAACTCTGATATTTATAGCATCCATTCTGCTATCGCCCAGAAAATATATTCTATTACCCTGATTGCAGCTTTGAATATGCCTGCAAGGTATCTCAGCGCGTCACTTAAGAAACAAGCCACGGCATCTCGTGGAACCAACGAGTATACATATTGCACATCAGTCAACATTCAGAAAAGGAGCGCAAAAAATTCAGAAAAACAAGCAACAATAACTCTTTGATCTAAAAAGACTTTAGTTAACACAGCAACGAAAACACCAAAACGAACAAAAAACAAACCATTACAGAGTATTTTATCGACAAAAAGACAATAAATAAAAATTTTCAGCTAGTTGCTAGTTATTACCCAGGCAGATATCCTATTAAAACGCGAAAGCAGCAAGACAAATCACTAGCAGCTAAGGTATTCAAAACCTTTTTTCCCCTTTTTACAAGGAGCATTAACATGTTCTCTCCGCAGTCACGCTTGCGTCATGCAGTAGCAGACACGTTCGCGATGGTTGTTTATTGTTCTGTCGTGAACATGTTGATCGAAATATTCCTTTCTGGAATGAGCTTCGAACAGTCGCTGTATTCCAGATTAGTCGCTATCCCTGTCAACATACTGATCGCGTGGCCATACGGCATGTATCGTGATTTGTTCATGCGCGCGGCCCGTAAAGCCACGCAGGCAGGATGGGCAAAAAATCTGGCGGATGTGCTGGCTTATGTCACCTTCCAGTCGCCGGTGTATGTGATTATTCTACTGACGGTTGGCGCAGACTGGCATCAGATTACGGCTGCAGTAAGTTCGAACATCGTGGTGTCAATGCTGATGGGCGCTGTCTATGGCTACTTTCTTGATTATTGCCGCCGCTTGTTTAAGGTCAGCAGCTATCATCAGGCTAAAGCCTGACACGCTTCTTCGCGACTGGCACTGCCAGTCGCGTTATTAGTTAGAATTAACGTCGCCAAACAGCCCGCTCAGATAACGTTCAAGCGCAATACGCGAGCTAAAGCCGTGCGGAATACCATAATGCTCATGAGTCTCTCCGGCTAAATACAGCGGGAATTGCTGGTAATGATCGCAAGTTTTAATATCCGTTGCCGGTTCCGCCAGCGAAGAGCTACGCTCTTTCAACGTGGGATGGATAATTAATGCGGTACGCCCCATGCGAGCTTCACGATTAACATACACATAATTTTCGCCACGCCGATAGCCGTACGTTTTCTGCGTCACTACATCAACGGTAAAGCCCACTTTTTCAAGTACGCGCGCCACCTCATCAGGTCGTAAATACATATTATTTTCCTCGTTATCTTTTACTGCGGGCTTACCTTACCTGATTCAGCATTAGCAACGCTTTCAGAAAAGTCCATAAACGAGTGAACACGATGAGACGAATATCTTAAGTAACGTACAGATTTATGTCAGCGCCAACCTCAGTTGGTAGGCCGCCTGTTGCGCCATTTCCGCCGAGCTGATATTAGTAAATGACAGCAATATTCCCCCCTTTCCTTCTGACGTTATTCGCCAGCGGCTTAGCGCCTGAACCGCTAACCCGGCCTGATTCGCTTTGCGCACCAGCGCAGTATCATCTCCGTCTACACTCATCACCAGTTGAATCCCACCTTCCTGAGGAATGACGCTAAACCCTTGTTCGGTCAGGGCGTTTTCCATCCATTGCCGTCGTTCGGCATAATGCTGTCGCATACGTTTTAAGTGTCGCCAGAAGTGGCCGTCTCGCATGAAATCCGCCAGCGTTTGCTGCCATAGAACCGGGACGCTACAGGCCGTTAGCGCCGCTTGTTGGCGAAAGCGTTCAACCTGGGTCAGAGGCACCACCAGCCATGCCGTACGCAAAGCCGGAAACATCGATTTGCTGAACGTTCCGGCATAAATCACCCGCTGAGGCGCATCCAGACTTTTTAGCGGCGGCAACGGCTTACCGTGGTAACGAAATTCACTGTCATAGTCATCTTCGATTACCCACGCCTGCGCACGAGTCGCCCACTCCAGCAACTGATGGCGACGGTCCAAAGACAGTGCTACCCCCAGAGGGCTTTGATGTGCGGGAGTGAGCAGTACAAAACGCGCCTGCGGGTAGTCGAGGATCCCGGCGCTGACATCCAGACCATCGGCATCCACCGCTACCGGCATCAATTCAATGCGTTCTTGAGCCACCACGGGCCGGATCAGCGGAAAACCGGGATCTTCGACCCACATTCCCTCACCGGGATGCGCCAGAGCGCGCAGGATTAACGTCATTGATGCCGCATAGCCTGAAGTGATAAAAATCTGCTCTGGCTGGCATTCAATGCTGCGTGAAACGCGCAGATAATCAACAATTGCCTGGCGTAACACCCGTTCACCACATACATCGCCCACCGCCAGATCAAAACGCGTTTGGGTGCGTAAACGCCGTCCCATCACCCGTGCCCAGACTTCACGCGGAAAAAGATCGAGTGCGGGTAATCCCATCTGAAAAGGTTGCGGTCTGGGATTTTCTCCGGCGAAGATGGCAGGCGATGCAGGCGCCCTTTCTGGTCGCAGTTGCTCACTGACAAACGTTCCTGCCTGCCCACGCCGCGCGAGCCAGCCCTGCGCCACCAGCTCTGCATAGGCATTTTCCACCGTCGAGCGTGATACTCCCAGCTCCTGGGCCCAGGTCCGGCTGGAGGGCAATCTGGTACCGGGCTTGAGTTCACCTTTCTCAATTGCGTTTTTTAACTGACGGGCGATTTGCTGATAACGTGGCATTTATGGTCTGCTTTTTTGGTAACAATATGGCTCTCTATTGCAGTCCATTATAGTGCTACATTGCGGGTCATCCAAACGAGGAGAAATACCATGACAATGTTACGCCAGCCCTATTACGAACTCAGTCCCGAAATCTATAACGCTCTGGTTCAGGCAAGCCAAGCGCTGGAAAACTGCGCGCTGGAACCTACGTTGACGGAACTGATTTACCTGCGGGTCTCGCAAATCAACGGCTGCGCCTTTTGTCTGGAAATGCACAGTAAAGCACTGCGCAAATCCGGTGTTGCGCAGGCCAAACTGGACGCACTGGCAGGCTGGCGGGTGAGTCACCACTTCAGCGAGCAGGAACGTGCGGCGCTGGCGTGGGCCGAATCGGTCACCCAGATTGCCACTACTCACGCCGAAGATGACGTTTATCTGCCGCTGCTAGACCATTTCAGCGCGAAAGAAATTAGCGACCTGACATTTGCCATTAGCCTGATGAACTGCTTTAACCGTCTGGCGGTGGGGATGCGCATGTGATTTTGCGCTGCCGGATGGCGGCATAGATGCCTTATCCGGCCTACGTTGTGCTCTCCTGTTGCCCGTAGGCCCGATAAGCTTAGCGCCATCGGGCAATTTATAACCACCCGTTAGCCTTCCCCCGCCACGCTCATCACCCCGCTCATCATCAATCTAAAATTCCCATATCTTGTATGGTTGAATCTTTTTAAAACTACATCTAGTATTTCTTCTATCAGGACACATACAACCCGACGCCCTCTATCGCGCCGATCCTTTATTTTTAAATGGAAATACGAATCATGCGTATTATTATTTACACTCGCAATAACTGTGTTCAGTGCCACGCCACCAAACGGGCAATGGAAAGCCGTGGTTTTGACTTTGAGATGGTAAACGTCGATTTACAGCCCGATTTGGCTGATAGCCTGCGCGATCAAGGGTTTCGCCAGCTACCGGTCGTGGTCGCGGGTGAAACCAGTTGGTCAGGGTTTCGCCCGGACATGATCAACCGTCTGCATCCGGAACACCGTGTGGCCAGCGCATGAGTCAGCTCGTCTACTTCTCCAGCAGCTCCGAAAATACGCACCGCTTTATGCAGCGTCTGGGGCTGCCAGCCATCCGCATTCCGCTTAACGAACGCGAGCGGATCCGGGTAGACGAACCTTACATATTAATCGTGCCGTCCTACGGCGGCGGCGGCACTGCTGGCGCGGTCCCAAGACAGGTGATCCGCTTTTTAAACGATACGCACAACCGGGCGTTAATCCGTGGAGTGATCGCCTCCGGCAATCGTAATTTCGGTGACGCCTACGGTCGCGCGGGTGATGTCATCTCACAAAAATGCGGCGTGCCGTGGCTCTATCGCTTTGAGCTGATGGGCACCCAAAGCGATATCGACAACGTTCGAAAAGGAGTGAGCGAATTTTGGCAACGACAACCGCAGAACGTGTAATGCAGCCAACGCTGGATTATCACGCCCTGAACGCCATGCTAAATCTGTACGATAAAGCCGGGCGCATTCAGTTCGACAAAGACCATCAGGCGGTGGAGGCCTTCTTTGCCACCCACGTCCGCCCAAACTCGGTGGCGTTTGCCAGCCAGCAGGAGCGCCTGGAAACGTTGGTGGATGAAGGCTATTACGATGCCAGCGTGTTAGCCCGCTACGATCGCGCGTTCGTGCTGAAGCTATTCGATCACGCCCACGCCAGCGGATTCCGTTTCCAGACGTTCCTCGGCGCATGGAAGTTCTACACCAGCTATACGCTGAAAACGTTCGACGGTAAGCGCTATCTCGAAGACTTTGAGGATCGGGTCACGATGGTGGCGCTCACGCTGGCGCAGGGCGATGAAACGCTCGCGATGCAGCTGACCGATGAAATGCTCTCCGGGCGCTTTCAGCCCGCCACACCAACCTTTTTAAACTGCGGCAAACAGCAACGCGGTGAGCTGGTCTCCTGCTTCCTGTTGCGTATTGAAGACAACATGGAGTCTATTGGTCGGGCGGTCAACTCAGCACTTCAGCTCTCCAAACGCGGCGGCGGCGTGGCATTTTTACTCTCCAACCTGCGCGAGGCAGGAGCGCCCATAAAGCGCATTGAGAACCAGTCATCTGGGGTGATCCCAGTAATGAAAATGCTGGAAGATGCGTTTTCTTATGCGAATCAACTCGGCGCGCGTCAGGGCGCGGGGGCGGTGTATCTGCACGCACACCATCCGGATATTTTGCGTTTTCTCGATACCAAGCGCGAAAACGCCGACGAGAAAATCCGCATCAAAACGCTCTCGCTTGGCGTGGTGATCCCGGATGTTACCTTTCAACTGGCGAAAGAAAATGCCCAAATGGCGCTGTTCTCGCCGTATGACGTGGAACGGATTTACGGCAAAGCGTTCGGCGATATCGCCGTCAGTGAACGCTATGACGAACTGCTTGCCGACGAACGTGTGCGTAAAAAATACATTAACACCCGCGATTTCTTCCAGCGGCTGGCCGAGATCCAGTTTGAGTCTGGCTATCCTTACATCATGTTTGAAGATACGGTGAATCGCGCCAATCCGATTGCAGGTCGGATCAATATGAGCAACCTGTGCTCGGAGATTTTGCAGGTTAACAGTGCCTCCACCTACGATGAAAATCTCAATTACGCGCAGACCGGGCACGATATTTCCTGCAATCTCGGCTCGTTGAACATTGCCCATACCATGGATTCACCCGATTTTGGTCGTACCGTGGAAACGGCGGTTCGTGGCTTAACCGCCGTTTCGGACATGAGCCATATCCGCAGCGTGCCCTCGATTGAGGCCGGAAACAGCGCGTCGCACGCGATTGGTCTTGGGCAGATGAATCTGCACGGGTATCTGGCGCGGGAAGGGATCGCCTACGGTTCGCCGGAAGGGCTGGATTTCACCAATCTCTATTTCTATACCATCACCTGGCATGCGCTGAATACGTCAATGAAGATCGCCCGCGAGCGCGGTCAAACCTTTGCCGGATTCAAACAGTCGCGCTACGCCAGCGGCGAATATTTTAACCAGTATCTGCAGGGCGACTGGCAGCCAAAAACCGCCAAGGTTCGCACGCTGTTTGCCGCCAGCGGCATTACGCTGCCGACGCGCGAGATGTGGTCACAGCTGCGTGAAGATGTGATGCGCTACGGCATTTATAACCAGAATTTACAGGCGGTTCCCCCCACCGGTTCTATCTCCTACATCAATCATGCCACGTCAAGCATTCACCCGATCGTGTCGAAAGTGGAGATTCGCAAAGAGGGCAAAACCGGGCGCGTTTACTACCCTGCCCCGTTTATGACCAATGAGAATCTGGCCTTGTATCAGGATGCCTATGAGATCGGTCCACAAAAAATCATTGATACCTACGCAGAAGCAACGCGCCATGTCGATCAGGGGCTTTCACTGACGCTCTTTTTCCCCGATACCGCCACCACGCGCGATATCAATAAAGCGCAAATTTACGCCTGGCGTAAGGGCATCAAATCCCTGTACTACATCCGACTACGCCAGCTGGCGCTGGAAGGCACCGAAATCGAAGGCTGCGTGTCATGCGCGCTGTAAGGAGGAGAAAATGACATTATCCCGCGTGAGCGCCATCAACTGGAACAAGATTGAGGATGATAAAGATCTTGAGGTATGGAACCGTCTGACCAGTAACTTCTGGCTCCCGGAAAAGGTCCCGCTCTCCAATGACATTCCGGCCTGGCAAACGTTGAACGCCGCCGAACAGCAGTTAACAATCCGCGTTTTTACCGGGCTGACGCTGCTCGACACCATTCAGAATGTTGCCGGAGCGCCAGCGTTAATGGCTGATTCGTTAACGCCGCATGAAGAGGCGGTGCTGTCGAATATCAGCTTTATGGAGGCGGTGCACGCCCGTTCATACAGCTCAATATTCTCTACCCTTTGCCAGACCAAAGACGTGGATGCTGCCTACGCCTGGAGTGAGGAAAATACCCCGCTCCAGCGCAAAGCGCAGATCGTTTTGACACATTACGCCAACGACGAACCGTTGAAGAAAAAAATAGCCAGCGTGTTTCTGGAATCCTTCCTGTTCTATTCTGGCTTCTGGTTGCCAATGTATTTTTCCAGCCGCGGCAAATTGACCAATACCGCCGATCTCATTCGTCTGATCATTCGTGATGAAGCGGTTCATGGGTATTACATTGGTTATAAATATCAAAAAGGTCTGGAGCATATTTGCGAATCCGCACGCGAGGAGTTAAAGAATTTTGCCTTTGACCTGCTGATGGAATTGTATGATAACGAAGCGCGTTATACGGAAGAGTTGTATGCAGAAACCGGCTGGGTGGATGACGTCAAAGCCTTCCTTTGTTACAACGCCAATAAGGCATTAATGAATTTGGGATATGAGGCGCTATTTCCGCCTGAAATGGCGGAGGTTAACCCGGCAATCCTTGCTGCGCTGTCGCCCAACGCTGATGAAAACCACGATTTCTTCTCGGGTTCCGGCTCATCTTATGTGATGGGAAAAGCGGTCGAAACAGAAGATGACGACTGGAATTTCTAGCGCTCATTTTCACGGGAAATACCGTACATTTTTCGCGGAAATATTTTAACAGGATCACACTTTTGTCGTGCAAATATAATTGTGTGATCTACACTCAATATCAGCCGCATTATTCGCCTGCATTCCAGCAATTCAGGCGATTTTTCATTGCCATTTACAAAAAATATTACCCCGTTCACATTCGCGCTCAGCCCTTATATCACGGGAAGTCCCGCCACTTGGCCTTTGGCAATATTCATGCCACAACCAAATTCAGGGTTGTCTCAGATTCTCAGTATGTTAGGGTAGAAAAAGGTCACTATTTCCATCAGGTAATATATCGATATAAACAAATAACAGGAATCATTCTATTGCATGGCAATTAAATTAGAAGTTAAAAATCTCTATAAGATATTTGGAGAGCATCCCCAGAGAGCCTTCAAATATATTGAAAAAGGGCTTTCAAAAGAGCAGATTCTGGATAAAACGGGGCTATCGCTTGGCGTTAAGAACGCCAGTCTGGCCATTGAAGAAGGCGAGATATTTGTCATCATGGGATTATCCGGTTCGGGTAAATCCACAATGGTACGCCTTCTCAATCGCCTGATTGAACCCACCCGCGGACAGGTATTGATTGACGGCGTAGACATCGCCCGGATATCCGATGCTGAGCTTCGCGAGGTGCGCAGAAAAAAGATTGCGATGGTGTTCCAGTCCTTTGCCCTGATGCCGCACATGACGGTTCTCGACAATACGGCATTCGGCATGGAATTAGCCGGTGTTGGTGCGGATGAACGTCGTGAAAAAGCGTTAGATGCGCTGCGCCAGGTTGGTCTGGAGAATTATGCTCACGGCTACCCGGATGAACTTTCCGGGGGGATGCGCCAGCGTGTAGGCCTCGCCCGCGCATTAGCCATTAACCCTGACATCTTATTAATGGATGAGGCCTTCTCAGCCCTCGATCCATTAATTCGTACTGAGATGCAGGATGAACTGGTAAAACTACAGGCGAAGCATCAACGCACCGTGGTCTTTATATCGCATGACCTCGACGAAGCCATGCGCATTGGCGACAGAATTGCCATTATGCAAAACGGTGAAGTGGTCCAGGTCGGCACGCCAGATGAAATCCTGAATAATCCGGCCAATGATTATGTACGCACCTTCTTCCGTGGCGTCGATATTAGCCAGGTCTTTAGCGCGAAAGATATTTCACGCCGTAGTCCCGAAGGTTTAATTCGTAAAAACCCCGGGGTGGGTCCACGTTCTGCGCTGCAATTATTGCAGGACAAAGATCGCGAATATGGTTACGTGATCGAACGCGGCAATAAATTCGTTGGCGTTGTCTCTATCGACTCATTAAAAACAGCGTTAAGTCAGGCGCAAGGTATTGAAGCGGCATTGATCGATGAGCCGTTAGCCGTAGATGCACAAACCCCTCTCAGCGAGTTGCTTTCTCATGTCGGTCAGGCCCCGTGCGCGGTGCCGGTTGTAGATGAGGAACAGCAGTATGTGGGCGTCATTTCAAAACGCATGCTGTTACAGGCTTTAGATCGTGAGGGGGTAAACAATGGCTGATCAAACTAATCCGTGGGACACCACACCAGCGGCCGACAGTGCCGCACAAAATGCTGATGCCTGGAGTACGCCATCAGGCGCACCCACTGACGGTGGTGGCGCGGACTGGCTGACCAGCGCACCCGCGCCGGCACCAGAGCATTTCAATATTATGGATCCGTTCCATAAAACGCTGATCCCGCTTGACAGTTGGGTCACAGAGGGGATCGACTGGGTCGTTACCCATTTCCGTCCGGTCTTCCAGGGCATTCGTGTCCCGGTGGATTACATTCTCAACGGCTTTCAACAGCTGCTGTTGGGTATGCCAGCGCCCGTGGCGATTATCCTGTTCGCGCTGATTGCCTGGCAGATTTCCGGCGTGGGGATGGGCGTTGCTACGCTGATTTCCTTGATTGCTATCGGTGCCATCGGCGCGTGGTCGCAGGCCATGATAACCCTGGCGCTGGTGTTGACCGCGCTGCTGTTCTGCGTGGTGATCGGTCTGCCGATGGGGATCTGGTTGGCGCGCAGTCCACGGGCAGCAAAAATTGTTCGCCCGCTGCTGGACGCCATGCAAACCACACCCGCGTTTGTCTATCTGGTGCCGATTGTCATGCTGTTTGGTATTGGTAACGTCCCGGGCGTAGTGGTGACGATTATCTTCGCCCTGCCGCCAATCGTGCGTCTGACTATTCTGGGGATTAACCAGGTGCCAGCCGATCTGATTGAAGCCTCGCGCTCGTTTGGCGCCAGCCCGCGTCAGATGCTGTTTAAAGTGCAGCTCCCGCTGGCAATGCCCACCATTATGGCTGGGGTTAACCAGACGCTGATGCTGGCACTCTCAATGGTCGTCATCGCGTCGATGATTGCCGTCGGCGGACTGGGTCAGATGGTTCTGCGCGGAATCGGTCGTCTGGATATGGGGCTTGCCACCGTCGGCGGGGTTGGGATTGTGATCCTCGCTATCATTCTCGACCGCCTGACGCAGGCCGTCGGTCGCGACTCGCGTAGTCGTGGCAACCGTCGCTGGTACACCACCGGTCCCATTGGGCTTATCACTCGCCCTTTCACGAAGTAATTCACCCGTTGCCCGGTGGCGCTGTGCTTACCGGGCCTACAATTCATTAACTTGCACAAAATCATTCAAGTTGCATCGCGGCGGTAAACGAATGTATCCCCAGGAGCGTACAAGTAGTACGTGACTGGGGTGCATGAGTGCAGCCAACAAAGAGGCAGCTTGAAGGATGAAGTGTAATAAGGAACAACGATGCGACAGAAAGTAATTATTGCCACAGCGTTTGCCACCCTTGTCTCCACCAGCACTTTCGCTGCCGACCTGCCGGGCAAAGGCATCACCGTACAGCCAATCCAGAGCACTATCTCTGAAGAATCCTTCCAGACGCAGTTAGTCGCCCGTGCGCTGGAGAAACTGGGTTACACCGTTAACAAAACCAGCGAAGTTGACTACAACGTCGGCTATACCTCCATTGCCTCTGGCGATGCAACTTTTACCGCCGTGAACTGGCAGCCGCTGCATGATGATATGTACGCCGCTGCGGGCGGAGACAAAAAGTTTTATCGCGAGGGGGTATTCGTTACGGGTGCCGCACAGGGTTATCTGATCGACAAGAAAACCGCTGAGCAGTATAAAATCACCAATATCGCCCAGTTAAAAGATCCGAAGATCGCCAAAATCTTTGACACCAACGGTGACGGAAAAGCCGATATGATGGGCTGTTCACCGGGCTGGGGCTGTGAAGCAGTAATCAACCACCAGAACAAAGCTTTCGATCTGGAAAAAACCGTCGAGGTCAGCCACGGTAACTATGCGGCGATGATGGCCGACACCATTACCCGCTTCAAAGAAGGTAAACCCATTCTTTACTACACCTGGACACCGTACTGGGTGAGCGACGTAATGAAACCTGGTAAAGATGTGGTCTGGCTGCAGGTGCCGTTCTCTTCCCTGCCAGGTGAGCAGAAAGATATTGATACCAAACTGCCAAACGGCGCCAACTACGGCTTCCCGGTGAACACTATGCATATTGTCGCCAATAAAGCCTGGGCGGAGAAAAACCCGGCTGCGGCGAAACTGTTTGCCATCATGAAGCTGCCGCTGGCGGATATCAACGCGCAGAACGCAATGATGCACGACGGGAAAGCGTCTGAAGCCGACGTACAGGGTCACGTTGACGGCTGGATCAAAGCCCACCAGCAGCAGTTTGACGGCTGGGTGAACGAAGCGCTGGCCGCGCAGAAATAACCCACTCGCAGGCCTGATGAGTGTAGCGCCATCAGGCCAGTAACCGCATAAATGCCGGATGGTGGCGCGATGCGCCTAATCCGGCCTATCCTCCCTCCCCCAATCGCACAATCCATCACTCAACAAATCAGCAACATTTAATCACTTCCGTTATGATTGTTTTCTGCAACCCATTACTCAGTTGAAAACAATGACGAAAACTACTCAGGGACTTAGCCCTTCGCTGATCCTGTTAATGTCTATTGCCACCGGCCTCGCCGTCGCCAGTAACTATTATGCGCAGCCGCTGCTCGACACCATCGCGCGCAACTTTTCGCTATCTGCCAGTACCGCAGGGTTTATCGTCACCGCGGCCCAACTCGGCTATGCCGCCGGCCTGCTGTTCTTAGTGCCGCTCGGCGATATGTTTGAACGTCGGATGCTGATTGTCTCCATGACATTGCTCGCGGCTGGCGGCATGCTGATCACCGCCAGCAGCCAGTCGCTGGGTATGCTGATTCTCGGTACTGCCCTGACCGGACTGTTCTCGGTAGTGGCACAGATTTTGGTTCCGCTGGCGGCAACGCTTGCCACACCGGACAAGCGCGGGAAGGTTGTCGGCACGATTATGAGCGGCCTGCTGCTGGGTATTCTGCTGGCGCGCACCGTGGCGGGATTACTGGCGAATCTTGGCGGCTGGCGCACCGTATTTTGGGTCGCATCAGTATTAATGGCGCTGATGGCGGTTGCTCTGTGGCGCGGCCTGCCGAAGATGAAATCCGATACTCATCTTAACTATCCTCAGCTGTTAGGCTCGGTATTCAGCCTGTTTATTCACGATAAATTGCTGCGTACCCGCGCGATGCTGGGCTGCCTGACTTTTGCCAATTTCAGTATCCTGTGGACCTCGATGGCGTTTTTGCTCGCCGCGCCGCCGTTTAACTATTCGGAAGGAATGATTGGTCTGTTCGGTCTGGCGGGTGCCGCAGGGGCGTTAGGCGCACGTCCTGCGGGCGGTTTTGCCGATAAAGGTAAATCCCACCTGACCACAACCATAGGACTGCTATTACTGCTGCTCTCCTGGCTTGCTATTTGGTTTGGGCACACTTCAGTCCCCATGCTGATTATCGGTATTCTGGTGTTGGACCTCACCGTTCAGGGAGTACACATCACCAACCAGACGGTTATCTATCGCATTCATCCGGATGCGCGTAATCGCCTGACCGCCGGATACATGACCAGCTATTTTATTGGCGGAGCGGCAGGTTCGCTAATTTCAGCCTCTGCCTGGCAGCATGCCGGGTGGGCTGGCGTTTGTCTGGCGGGTACGACCGTTGCCGTACTCAACCTGGTGGTCTGGTGGCGAGGTTTTCACCGTCAGGAAGCCGTAAATTAAGCGTATAGCGCATGTTTACCGCTGATTGGGCTCCACAGGGTGTTAAGGAGCCCATCAGTCTGCTAAGGTTATAACTCATTGAACCAAGTTATATTAATTTCGGTAATGAAACCTATAACCCTATGGAAAGCCCTGTACCCCAGTCTGAATCCTGTTCGGCAACGTTAACGGAAGGATTCAAAGACAGCCTACCAATAGTCATCAGCTATATTCCGGTCGCTTTTGCATTTGGTCTCAATGCCACTCGCCTTGGCTTTACGCCGGTTGAAAGCGTCTTTTTCTCCTGCATTATCTATGCGGGAGCCAGCCAGTTTGTCATTACCACCATGCTCGCTGCGGGCAGTTCGCTGTGGGTCGCCGCCCTTACCGTCATGGCCATGGATGTCCGCCATGTTTTGTACGGCCCTTCCCTGCGCAGCCGAATAGCCCAGCGACTGAGTAAACCCAAAAGTGCACTGTGGGCTTTTGGCCTTACCGATGAAGTCTTTGCCGCTGCAACGGCAAAACTGGTCCGGGATAATCGGCGCTGGAGTGAAAACTGGATGATCGGCATCGCACTGTGCTCCTGGGCCTCCTGGGTGTTTGGTACGGTGATCGGCGCGTTTTCCGGCAGTGGTTTACTCAAGGATTACCCGGCGGTTGAAGCGGCACTGGGATTCATGCTCCCGGCGCTGTTTATGAGCTTCCTGCTCGCGTCATTCCAACGTAAACAAGCGCTCTGCGTGACTGCCTCCCTGGCCGGGGCGCTGGCTGGCGTCATGCTGTTTTCCATACCTGCCGCTATCCTTGCAGGTATTGTCTGCGGATGCCTGACGGCGCTCATCCAGTCATTTTGGCAGGGAGGTCCTGATGAGCTATGAGGTTCTGCTACTTGGCCTGTTGGTCGGCTGCGTTAATTACTGTTTTCGTTATTTGCCGCTCCGTCTTGGGGTAGGCAATGTTCGCCCGACGAAGCGCGGCGCGACGGGCATACTACTCGACACTATTGGCATTGCATCTATTTGCGCCCTGCTGGTGGTGTCTACCGCACCAGAAGTTATGCACGACGCTCGTCGGTTCGTGCCTACGCTGGTGGGGTTTGTCATACTGGGCGCAAGCTTCTATAAGACCCGCAGCATCATCATTCCAACGTTACTGAGTGCTCTGGGCTATGGATTAGCCTGGAAAATGCTTGTTGGCTTATAGATAAAAACAATCATTTTAAAGAAATAATACATTTACTTTATTTGTCACTGTCGTTACTATATCGGCTGAAATTAATGAGGTTATACCCAAATGGATAGTTCGTTTACGCCCATTGAACAAATGCTAAAATTTCGCGCCAGCCGCTACGAAGAGTTCCCTTATCAGGAAGTGCTTCTGACTCGCCTCTGTATGCACATGCAGGGTAAGTTGCTGGAAAACCGCAATAAGATGCTGAAAGCTCAAGGGATTAACGAGACATTGTTTATGGCGTTGATTACGCTGGAGTCTCAGGAAAACCACAGTATTCAGCCTTCTGAACTGAGTTGCGCGCTTGGCTCGTCACGCACTAACGCTACCCGCATTGCGGATGAGTTAGAAAAACGTGGCTGGATCGAACGTCGTGAAAGCGATAACGATCGCCGCTGTCTGCATCTGCAATTGACCGAGAAAGGCCATGCTTTTTTGCAAGAGGTGTTACCGCCTCAGCATAACTGCCTGCATCAGCTCTGGTCGTCTCTTAGCACCACCGAAAAAGATCAGCTTGAGCAAATTACCCGTAAACTTCTGACCCGTCTTGATCAGATGGAGCAGGATGGCGCGGTGTTAGAAGCGCTGCGCTAACGCGCTGACTCGCTCAGAAATCCAGATTTATAAATGAAAAAACCGACAGGCCAGCACGCATACTGCTGGCCTGTCTGATAAACAGGTCGGCTCAGCCGATGTGAAAAAAATAAGATCGTGGAGAACAACATGAGCGCAAATGCGGAGACTCAAACCCCGCAGCAACCGGTCAAGAAGAATGGCAAACGTAAAAGTATGCTGCTCCTTCTGACCTTGCTCTTTATTATCATTGCCGTGGCATATGGGATTTATTGGTTTTTAGTACTTCGTCATGTCGAAGAGACAGACGATGCGTACGTGGCAGGGAACCAGGTTCAAATCATGGCTCAGGTATCAGGCAGCGTGACGAAAGTCTGGGCTGATAACACTGACTTTGTAAAACAAGGCGATGTGCTGGTCACCCTCGACCAGACAGACGCAAAGCAGGCATTTGAAAAAGCCAAAACTGCGCTGGCTTCCAGCGTGCGTCAGACGCACCAGTTGATGATCAACAGCAAGCAGTTACAGGCAAGCATTGAAGTGCAAAAAACCGCACTGGCGCAGGCACAAAGCGACTTTAATCGCCGAGTTCCGCTGGGCAATGCCAACCTGATTGGCCGTGAAGAGCTGCAACACGCTCGTGATGCCGTCGCCAGCGCTCAGGCCCAGCTTGATGTCGCGATCCAACAATATAATGCTAACCAGGCGATGATTCTGGGTAGCAAGCTGGAAGATCAACCCGCTGTGCAACAGGCTGCCACCGAAGTGCGCAATGCCTGGCTGGCGCTGGAACGTACCAGAATTGTCAGCCCAATGACCGGTTATGTATCCCGTCGCGCCGTACAGCCTGGTGCGCAAATTAGCCCAACCACGCCGCTGATGGCGGTTGTTCCGGCCACTAACCTGTGGGTAGATGCCAACTTCAAAGAAACACAGCTCGCGCACATGCGTATCGGCCAACCGGCGACCGTTATCAGCGATATTTACGGCGATGACGTAAAATATACCGGTAAAGTTGTCGGTCTCGATATGGGTACGGGCAGCGCCTTCTCCCTGCTGCCGGCGCAAAACGCAACCGGCAACTGGATCAAAGTCGTCCAGCGTCTGCCGGTACGTATCGAACTGGATGCGCAGCAACTGGCACAGCATCCATTACGTATTGGTTTGTCTACGCTGGTTACGGTAGATACCTCAAATCGTGACGGACAAATTCTGGCAAGCCAGGTTCGTACCACGCCGGTATCAGAAAGTAATGCACGTGAAATCAACCTTGCTCCGGTCAATAAGATGATCGAAGAGATCGTGCGGGCCAACGCGGGCTAATTCAAAGGTGCGTGTGATGCAACAGCAAAAACCGCTGGAAGGCGCGCAGCTCGTCATTATGACGATCGCGCTGTCCCTGGCGACATTCATGCAGGTGCTGGACTCCACCATTGCTAACGTGGCGATCCCCACTATCGCCGGGAACCTCGGCTCTTCACTGAGCCAGGGAACCTGGGTGATCACCTCATTCGGGGTGGCGAACGCTATCTCTATTCCGATCACCGGCTGGCTGGCAAAACGCTTTGGCGAAGTAAGACTCTTTATGTGGTCAACTATCGCCTTCGTCATTGCGTCATGGGCATGCGGGATGTCCACCAGCCTGAACATGCTGATTTTCTTCCGCGTAATCCAGGGTATTGTCGCCGGTCCATTAATTCCGCTGTCACAGAGCCTGTTGCTGAATAACTATCCACCCGCCAAGCGTTCCATCGCCCTCGCGCTATGGTCGATGACGGTGATTGTTGCCCCGATATGTGGTCCTATTCTTGGGGGCTATATCAGCGACAACTATCACTGGGGCTGGATATTTTTTATCAACGTGCCAATCGGGGCTGTGGTGGTATTGATGACACTGCAAACCCTGCGCGGTCGGGAAACCAAAACCGAGCAGCGGCGCATTGACGCCATTGGTCTGGCACTGCTGGTCATCGGTATCGGCAGTTTGCAGATTATGCTCGACCGCGGCAAAGAGCTGGACTGGTTCGCCTCGCAGGAGATTATCATCCTGACTGTGGTCGCCGTGGTTGCTATCAGCTTCCTGATCGTCTGGGAGCTTACCGACGAGCACCCCATTGTCGATCTCTCGCTGTTTAAGTCGCGCAACTTTACCATCGGCTGTCTGTGTATCAGTCTGGCCTATATGCTCTACTTCGGCGCAATCGTACTGCTGCCGCAGCTGTTGCAGGAGGTATACGGCTATACGGCAACCTGGGCTGGTCTGGCGTCAGCGCCGGTTGGGGTGATTCCGGTGATCCTGTCTCCGATTATCGGCCGCTTCGCGCATAAGCTGGATATGCGTCGGTTGGTAACGTTCAGTTTTATTATGTACGCCGTCTGTTTCTACTGGCGTGCGTGGACGTTCGAGCCGGGTATGGACTTTGGCGCATCGGCCTGGCCGCAGTTTATTCAGGGGTTCGCGGTAGCCTGCTTCTTTATGCCGCTAACCACCATTACGTTGTCCGGCTTACCGCCAGAGCGTCTGGCGGCGGCATCCAGCTTGTCGAACTTTACGCGAACGCTGGCAGGTTCCATTGGCACATCGATTACGACGACAATGTGGACAAACCGCGAGTCGCTGCATCATGCGCAGCTAACGGAATCTGTTAACCCCTACAACCCAAATGCACAGGCTATGTACGATAAGCTGCAAGATTTAGGGATGACGCACCAGCAGGCTTCAGGTTGGATAGCTCAGCAGATCACCAATCAGGGGCTGATTATTTCCGCTAACGAAATCTTCTGGATGTCGGCGGGGATCTTCCTGGTCCTGCTTGGCCTGGTGTGGTTCGCCAAACCGCCCTTCGGTGCGGGCGGTGGCGGCGGTGGCGGCGGTGGCGCACACTAACTATCTGATAAAAGGGATCTGCGGATCCCTTTTATCAGACCTACAATCAGAAGTAATATTTGAATCTCAGACGCCCGCCGTAACGCGCATCTTCGCTGTTATCACCATTATTCGGATTGGCCTCTACCCATGAAGCATAGGCACCGAGGTAGATGTTAAAGTTTTTCATATCCATCACATTGGGGAATAAATATGAGGCATGAATAGTGTGAATGTCATAATTGCCGGGATCGGTGATCCAGCAATCGTCCTCACAAACGGCATCGATATTGGTAGCATTGAAGGCTTCGATTTTGTTATGCGCATAGATATAACCCAGTTCAAATCGATGCCACAACGCATTCACCCCTGCAGTAAAATCTGTCTCATCGGTCGCATCCATATAGGCGGTATTCAGGTTAATCACCGCGCCATCTTCCGGGTCCGTTTTTTGACCATTCCAGGTCATGGTAAAACCATAGCCCGTACGATCTGACTGATCGATCCACGTCCCATTTTGGTAATAACCGTAGGCGTTGTTAACGACGTTACTTTCCATCGCTATCGCCGTTGAAAAACGCCCATTTTGCCAGGCGATAACCGGACGGACGTAAGCCACGTTTTTATCGTTGGTTAAATCCATTCCGTGGTACTGCTTCTCGGTATATAACGTACTGCCATTTTCCAGCAATGTGTTAACTTCGAAATACCAGTTGTCGATGGTTTTGCTCAGCAGGAAGTTACCCCCGCTGTCGCTACGTCCCCGTCCTTCTTTCATCATATAGATATAGCCGTAACCGTCACTGTAGAGATCGTTCGCTGTATTCCCCGAATATTCAACAAACGTATCCTGATTCAGCGGGAACATATCGTAGGCTTCAAAACGACCAACCTTAATTTTCCAGTCATTCTCACGACCAAAGAAGAAAACGGCATCATCGAGGTTCATTTTTCCGGTCAGGTCCGCCAGAGGCTGTACCGAGAACCCTGCAAAATTACCGTTGTCCCGCCGCTGGTAGCCATCAAAACCCAGCAACAGGCGTCCGTTAATATCCCAGCGTTCATTGGTTCCTGGTGCCCAATCTTTATTCGCTGACGTTCTCGTCGATGTCAGGCTACCGGAACGGCTTGCCGCATCCATATTAAATTCGACATCGCCATAGAACTTAATATCGCTGAAGCCGGATAATGTCAGCTTAGGCGGAGTTTCACCTGCTGCAATCGGCTCGGCAGACTGGACATTCACCGTCGGCGTAGCGGCGACCTGCTGCTGCTTCAGCGAGCGAATTTGTGCCTCGGCATCGGATGCCCGTTTTTCGGCATTAACAACACGTTGCTCCAGTTCAGCCAGACGCTGCTCAATAGTGATATTATTTGCTGCCCAAAGGTTATGAGAAAAGCAAGCACCGATCATCAGCGCCCAATATTTAGCCTTCATTTTCATCCCTAAAGTTTAATGTATACCAGATAAGATTTGATAAAAACCCTATCTACCGGCTATTAAAAGAGTCTTGTTATTACCCGGATATCTGGCGCATTCCATTATGTTTTTCTATTAATTATTTATGTTTTTTAGTTTATGTGATCAATACACTCTGGCATCGTTAATTATCCACCGCTTTCTGCTTGCCAGATCACATTTTATTATTTAACAGGTCAGACATCATTTAAATTAAAACATATTCTCGCCGCAAATATAATAAACACACATTATATTAAGCAATAAAAAACCCCGGATATAAACCGGGGTTGATTTAAATACTGGAACAGCTAATCAATAAGACTAAATATGCAGTTCCTGCAGTTTCTCTTTCGGTAGCGCCAGCTCTTCATTGCTGTTCACGCGTACATCACGCTCCAGAATATGACGCGCGATATCCTGTGCTTCGCTAAGAGAGTGCATCTGATACGTACCGCACTGGTAAACGTTCAGCTCCGGGATCTGGTTCTGATCCTGTACTTTCAGCACGTCCGCCATTGCCGCTTTCCACGCGTCGGCTACACGCTGTTCGTCCGGCGTACCAATCAGGCTCATGTAGAAGCCGGTACGGCATCCCATCGGAGAGATATCAATAATCTCAACGCCGTTACCGTTAAGGTGGTTACGCATAAAACCTGCAAACAGGTGTTCCAGCGTATGGATACCTTTCTCAGGCATCACTTCTTTGTTCGGAATGCAGAAACGCAGATCAAACACGGTGATTGCGTCGCCATGCGGGGTGTTCATCGTTTTTGCAACCCGGACCGCGGGAGCTTCCATCCGGGTGTGATCGACAGTAAAACTATCTAACAACGGCATTTAGCCACCTCCGATAAATTTTTTAAAAATAATCTGAACTCTTTGTTCCGGGGCGAGTCTGAGTATATGAAAGACGCGCATTTGTTATCATCATCCCTGTTTTCAGAGATGAAATTTTGGCCACTCCCGAGTGGCCTTTTTCTTTTGTATCAAGCGTGCTTTTCCAGCCACACGCTAAACGGCTCAGTATCAGCCGCTTCGATCTCCTGCTGACGACGCTTTGAAGCCTCGGTTTCAGCAATAAATTCAGCTTCCTGCACTATCTCTAACGGCTCTTCACGCAGCAGATTTCGGTAAGCCTCACCCAACGCTTTGCCCGTGCCGCCAATGCCTTCATCAATCATAGACCGTAGGATCCGGGCAGAGAAAGTCAGTTCAGGATTGTCAAAACAGGCAACCAGTTCATCACAGACCTTCTGATACTCCTCTCCCCCATCGATGCTGTCCAGCGTTTGTGCCACGCGTTTCAGATCGCGGAACAAATCTTTCCCAACCTTCGGCAGCGGGAACTGGGCTGTTTCACAGCCAATACCTAACGTCAGCCCAGGCTTACGCCCTTCGAGAATCACGCGATTCCAGTTTTTACGCGTACACAGCAATTCATCGCTGCTCATTTCCGGGGCATCAGCCAGCGCACACCAGACCATAAACAGATCGAGGAAGCGCACCTGCTGCTCGTCCACGCCGATAGGCGAGAACGGGTTGATATCCAGCGAGCGTACTTCGATGTACTCGATACCGCCACGCAGAAGCGCATCTGATGGCGTTTCTCCACGACGAGTGACGCGTTTCGGGCGAATAGGCGCATACAGCTCATTTTCAATCTGCAGAACGTTGCTGTTGATTTGCAGACGCTTACCGTCTTTCTCCAGACCGATCGCCGCGTACTCCTCGGAAGGCGTCTTAATCGCGCGCTTTAATCCTGCCACATACTCATGCAAATCGTTAAACGTAATTCCGAGATTGCTTTGCGACTTATTGGTATAGCCCAAATCACTCAGACGCAGCGACGTTGCGTACGGCAGGTAATACATCCCACAGTCGGTTTTTTCAAACGGCAGAGTTGTCGGTTTTCCTTGCAGGAATGAGGAACAAATGGCCGGAGAGGCACCAAACAAATACGGGATCACCCAACCAAAACGGTAGTAGTTGCGGATCAGACGGAAGTAGCCCGCGGAGATCTTCTCTTTTGCATCCTCACCTTCGGTTACACCGCATTTCGCCTGCCAGAAAGCCATAGGCAGCGAGAAATTGTAGTGTACGCCCGAGATTGTCTGCATCAACGCGCCGTAACGGTTTTTGAGGCCTTCACGGTACAGCGTCTTCAGGCGACCGGTATTCGACGTACCATACTGTGCCAGTTCGATATCCTGACCTTCGGCAATATAGCAAGGCATGCTCAACGGCCACATACGCTCGTCGCCAAGGTTTCTGGCGGTATAACGATGTAAGTCGCGCATGAACGTGAGCATTTTCTCAATGTCGTCACCGGGAGGAGTAATGAACTCCAGCAATGCTTCGGCAAAGTCAGTGGTTATCCACTTATGCGTTAGCGCTGAGCCTAACACCTCAGGATGGCCTGTTGTTGCTAATGACCCATCTGCATTAACACGCAGCGTTTCGCGCTCCAGACCACGTTGAATCCCCTTTAACGCCTGAGGATGGTTTTCCAGCCAGGCCAGCGCCTGTGATACGTCCGGGATCAAATTGACCTCCCGCCTGTCAAAATCGTTTTAATTAGCATAATGGTATTGGTTACCCTGAAGGCTATCCCACAACACAATTAGTGCCACCACATAATGCCTTGTGTCGTAACCGCTGCGACAACAACATAGCGCAGCGCCTTGCCAAGGCATAAGAAAAAGAGAACTGGGCCCCACGAGATGCGCATCCACCCGGCTAACAGGCACAGCAAATCCCCCACAACCGGCATCCAGCTTAATAATAGTGTGACAGCGCCATAGCGCCGCAGCCAGCCAGTGGCTTTTTCTTGCCAGCGCGATGTTTTACGCAATGGAAAGAAACGCCCAAGGATAACGTTAGTTAACCCTCCAAGGCTATTACCCATTGTTGCTGTTAAGACTAAGACCCAGGGATGACTGACCCCGGAAACCAACAAAGCAACCAGAACAACTTCAGAATTGCCGGGTAATAGCGTGGCACTGAGAAAACTGCTGGCAAACAGTGACAGGAGCGACAGTCCATCACTCACAATAACCGGACATCCACGGCATCCATTCCCGCGGCATGCGCCGCCTGTATTCCAAAATCGGCATCTTCAAACACGACGCAACGAGCCGGAACAACCCCCATACGTTCGGCACAAAGCAAAAACGTATCAGGAGCCGGTTTATGGTGTTGTACGTGATCGGCTGCGACTACAGCATCAAAATAGCGACGCAGACCAAGGTGAGCGAGCAGCGCTTCTGCAATTGCGCTTTCACTACCCGTACCTACCGACATAGGACGACGACCATGCCAGGCTTTCACAACATCAACCAACGGCAAAGGCTGGACGCTATCCAGCAGCATGCTTCTCACCTTGTCGGTTTTTTCACGTGCCAGCGCATGAGGATCAAGATCGGCATGGTTCAATTCAATTACCGACTGCGCAATACGCCACGTTGGGGAGCCATTGAGGGCGACCATGGCATGTTCATCAAACCGTAGTCCATAATGCCCCAATACCTCATGCCACGCCTTACGATGCGTAGGCTCGGTATCCAGGATGGTACCATCCATATCAAAAATCAAACCCGCATAACGTTCGTACATCGTCTTCTCACAAGCCGAGTGACCAGACGTTATTTTATCGTAATTGATTGATTTTGTCGCTGACAGCGAATTGAGGGGTGTTCAGAGAGTATGTGGAAATGATTTGAGGGGGAGATGGTGCATCCGGGAGGATGACTCACTAGTGTTCGCCCTGCGGGCCGTTGCTGAAGCAACGTTATCCTCCCTGGTGCTGGCGATTATCTCGCAGACCGTGAAACAACAGTTTCGCTATTATTCAGGAGAAGATGGTGCATCCGGGAGGATTCGAACCTCCGACCGCTCGGTTCGTAGCCGAGTACTCTATCCAGCTGAGCTACG